>JAVHOY010000114.1:0-3587 GCA_036170295.1 bacterium | reverse complement strand
TCGCGTTTAGTCGGGAATTTGACGTCGTGCGACCAGTTCTCGCCGAGAATGCTCGCGTCGGCGGGCATGGTGTGACCAGTGCAATTGACCACAACTGTATCGCTGGGTTTGATGATTCCCGCGCGGATTAATTTGAACAATCCGGCAAATGCGACGGCGGCGGCAGGCTCGGCGGAGATGCCTTCCATTTTTGCGAGAACATGCATGGCGCGGAAAGCGTCTTCGTCGGGAACGCTTTCGAATACGCCGTGAGTGCTGTTTACAATGTCGCGCAGAAATTCATACGAGCGTCCAGGGTCGCCTGTGGCGAGGGTTTCAATGCGCGTCTTAGGAGAGCTGACTGTCTCGGATTTTTCCAATCCTTTTTTCCAGCTGGTTACCATCGGGGCGCAACCTTCCGCTTGAATGGGCGCGAAGGCAGGGATGCGATCTGTCCAGCCCATTTGTTTCATTTCGCGGAAGCCCTTATACACGCCGAGCGGTCCCATGCCGCCGCTGATGGCTTGCACATACCAATCGGGCGTTTGCATGGGGACGTTGTTTTCTCCCGCGCCTTGAATGGCAGTCAGTTGTTCCGCGATTTCAAACGCGATGGTTTTCATCGCCTCGATGGAAGTGATTGTGCGCGCGCCCATATCTTGATATAAGCCGCGCTGGCGCGCAAACTCAGCCGCCACTTGTTTGCATTGATCGTATGAGCCGGTGATCTTAATCACCTGACTTCCATACAACGCGATTTCGCGCATTTTCATCGCCGGCACGAGGCTGGTGACAAACGCCCATAATTTGACTCCCGCGCGCGCCGCGTACGCGGAGTAAGAAATGGCGACATTGCCCGTCGAGGCTGCGACCATCTCTGTTATGCCGGCTTCTTTGAGCGCTGCAATTGTCACGGCGGCTTGCCTGTCTTTGAATGAGGAGGTTGGCCCCTGTCGCTCGTCTTTGATGTAGATGTTGGGGCAACCAAGCATCATGCCCAAATTAACGGCGCGGATGAGCGGCGAGCCGCCTTCGCCCAGCGATAGGCTGATGTTTGGGTTGCGTACTGGCAGTAGTTCGCGGTAGCGCCAAAGGTTCATCGGGCGCGTAGCCAGTTTTGGAGGCAACGTGATTGCTAGGTTTTCATAGTCATACTCCGCCTCGCGCCACTGGCTGTTGCATTTGGGGCAACTCGTGGAAGTCGGATAGTATGGGGCGTTGTGTCCACAATCAAGGCACTTAATAATAAATGACACTTTTTATAGTCTCCTACTTGTCTTTGCGGACTCGTTCTAATGCGCGTTGAATGGTGGTGAGCAATTCTTTTTCGTTAAAAGAACCTTTAGAGAGCAATCGTTGCCCAAATTCGTTAAGTAGTTTTTTCTGTTCGGCGCTTAATTCCATGCCGCTGATGACAATCACGGGAATGTCGCGCAGTTTGCTTTCGGAGCGCATTTTTCCTAAAATTTCAAAGCCGTCCATTTCGGGCATGAACAGGTCAAGGATAACGGCGTGCGGCGGATTTCCCGACGAGATAATATCCCAGCCCTTGCGTCCGCCTTCGGCGAGCGCGGCTTTGTATCTTCCGTCGTCTTCCAATATCTTTCCAATGAGTCGCAGGTCGTTGGGGTCGTCGTCAATGACCAGAACGTCGCGGATCGAACCGTCTGAATTGAGGCGATCCAGCGCGTTGACAAGGTCGTCTTCGAGAATCGGCTTGAGCAGATAATCCGCCGCGCCAAGACTGAATCCCTTTTCTGTATCTTCCACGATGCTGCAAACAATGACGGGAATGAGCCGCGTCTCAGGGTCGCTTTTGAGCGAATCCAAAACCTGCCAGCCGTCAATGCTGGGCATCATAATATCCAGCGTGATGGCGAAGGGCTTAAGTTTTTTTACTTGTTCCACCGCGCGCGCAGGGTCGGATAGCGCCACCACTTGATAGCCTTGCGGTTGCAGATAGCGTTCGTACAAGCTGATGACTTGCGGGTCGTCGTCAATTGCAAGGATGACTTTTTGCTTGCTGACTTCATCTTCTATTTCTTTGTGGAACAGCGGCAGCGTAAAGCTGAACGTGCTTCCCTTGCCGACTTGGCTTTCAACCCAAATTCGCCCGCCGTGCATTTTCACAAGTTCCTGACAAATCGAAAGTCCCAGACCCGTTCCGCCTGTTTTGCGGGTAGGAGAATCGTCCACTTGCGAGAAAGGTTGGAAGAGTTTTACCTGATCTTCTTCGGCAATGCCGGGACCGGTATCAATCACGCTGACGCGCAATTCTCTGCGCCCGGTGGGACTGGGCTTGAGACCCACTTCGACAACGATTACGCCTTCATCGGTGAACTTCGCGGCATTAGAAATCAAGTTGATCATCACCTGTCGGATGCGGATCGTATCCGCGCGGACGGTGGGTAGGTTGGGTTCGATAACGCCTTTCAATTGGACAGGCTTGTCTTTGACAAGCCCAGACATGGTGGAGAGTACGCTGCCGGTAATATCCGCCATGTTGACTTCGTCGAACGCCAATTCCATTTTGCCCGCTTCGATCTTGGCAAAGTCAAGGATGTCGTTGATCAAGCCAAGCAGATGTTGACCAGAGTTGTAGATGGCGGTCAGGTCTTGTTGTTGCAGTTCGGTGACGGGTCCGTCAATGCCTTTGAGAATCACGCGCGAAAAACCGATGATTGAGTTGAGCGGCGTGCGTAGTTCATGACTCATATTCGCAAGGAATTGACTCTTCACGCGATCCACTTCGCGCATTTCCATCACCGCTTTTTGAGCGAGATCGAACGAGCGCGCGTTGTCAATGGAAATGGCGATCTGGTCGGCGAGCGTTTGCAATACGGCAATATCGTCTTCAGTAAACGCGTTTACCGTTTTGGCTTGAATGTCAATTGCGCCGATGATGCGATTGCCGATCCTAAGCGGAATGGCGGCTTCAGCGCGGGTTTCAGGCAGCAACGGATTGGCTTGATGCAACGGGTCTAACGCAACATCGTTGACGATGATGGCTTGCTTTTCCGAAGTCACCTTGCCGACGATGGATTTTGAGTTGATTTGAATCGAATGTTTATTTCGCTTCATCTCCGCGCCGGCTTCGCCGGTCGCTTCGCGCAAGGTCGCCACAAAGCCCGTCTCTTCCACAATAAAAATACTGGCGTGGTAGAAGTTAAAGCGCTGACTAATCAAGTTTACGGTTCGCGCAAATACGGTGTTTAAGTCTAATGTAGAAGTGATCAGTTTGCCGATTTCGGCGGATACCGCCAGATATTCGTTGCGGCGGCTGATCGCTTCTTCCGCTTTTTTGCGTTCGGTAATATCTCTTGCCACCCAGAAGACATTTTGTTCGTTTAACTTGGAGAGATTTGCAAGAAACCAAAAATGTTCGTTGCCGATGGGAAGTTCATATTCAACTTGAATAGATTCTCCCGTTTGCAGCGTTCGCGTAATGGCTTCCTCAAAGCGGTCTGCGGTTTCTGGGTCTACCACGTCGCGCATCAGTTTGCCGAGCAGGTCTTCTGATGGACGCACCAATTTTGCCGGATTGGTCGGCGCAATGCGGATATAGCGTCCGTCTTGATCTACAACCAGCACTACGTCTTCCATCGAAG
>JAVHOY010000113.1:2465-15979 GCA_036170295.1 bacterium | reverse complement strand
CAACAATCCATGAAAAAATAAATCGGCGTAACCGTCTGCAATGTCATCAATAGACTTGCCTCCATCGGGGCGATACCAGGTGAGCGTCCAATTCATCACGCCCATCAACGCGCGGACAGCCATGCCCGCGTCTTTGCAATCAAAGATTTTCGCGCTCATGCCTTCGTTAAAAACATCCCGCCATAATCCTTCAAACTTATCGCGTTGAGGGACATGGCGGGCATGAGTCTTTTTATCGAGCGAGCGGTGTTCAAATAATAAAACAGCGGTGAGGTCGGCATTATCTGCCAGCGCGGATAAATATGCGCGGATCATTTGCCTGAGTTTTTGGTCGGCGGGAATATTCTGAGACGCAATTTTGGAAATATGCTCGGTCAACATGACGAGAGCGCGGTCGAGCAGCGCGAGCAAAATCTCCTGCTTGGATGCGACATGATGATATAGGCTCGCCTTTTGCAAGTTCACCGCGTCCGCAATGTCAGACATGGACGCGCCGTGAAAGCCTTTTTTACGAATCACCTGCGCGGCGGCGTCGAGAATATCTTCTCTGGTCATCAACTCTCCTTCCCTACCGAACGGTAGGTAGGGAGAGTTTACTACCGCCTGAATTGAGAGTCAAGACTTTAGCGCAGGCGATTTATGGATTTCCCAAATCTAAAGTCGCTTGTAAAAATACCCAAAAAAAACAGCAACGCGCATTATCGCGTTGCTTATGAAAATAGATATAGCCGACTTGTCGTCAATTTTTAATGCAGTTTTTATTAGCCGACATCCTGCGTTTTTTTGCGGCTCAATAATTTCTCCAACTGCTCGCGCGCGGAGTCGTCCACCAGCGCAAGCACTTCGTCGCCTTCTTCAAGCGTGGTGGCGCCGCGCGGTAGGACAAGATCGCCGCGACGGATAATGCCTGAGATCACGCAATTATTCGGGAAGGGAATATTTTTTATCGCGGAGCCAATGACAGGCGAGCCGGGCGCGATCTTTTCTTCCACAATCGAATATTTTCCGCGGCGGATTTTGAGCATGGTCATCATATCGCCAAAGGACATTTCTTCCGCGCACAGCCGCGAGAGAATCTCCGCCTGATTGAGCGAAACATCCACGCCCATTTCGGGCGTAAATAACCACGCGTTCTTCGAGTTATTAATGCGGGCGATAATGCGCGGCACATTAAATTCAAAACGCCCCAAAGAAGTGACGACCAAATTGGTTTCATCCGAGCCGGTGACCGCCGCCAGCGCTTGCGCGTTGTGAATATCCGCTTTTTCTAAAACGGTGGGAGAGCTGCCGTCGCCCGTGAGAATATTTTCCTGCGGCACTTCCCTTTCAAGTTTACGAAGAACGTCCGGGCGTTCTTCGATCACGCAGACCTTATGATTGGCGCCGATCAAAAACTTGGCAAGTTGCGAACCCGTGTTGCCGCCGCCAACTACGATTACATACATAGCGACCTCCTCTTAATTTCCAAGCAAATCTTCGAGACGCGACATGGCGGATGGGATAGCGGTGAGATACACAGTATCGCCCTCCTCAAACTCTGTGCCAGAAACGGGAATAAAGGTATGGTCTTTGCGCGTGATAGCTACCGCCATGACTTCGCCGGAGATGTTCATCTGCATCACTTTATGCCCGTTGAAGCGGAACGGAACTTCCACGCGGATCAGCGTCGCGCCGTTATCGCGGAACAAATGAATGACGTCCAGATCGCTGTGCGTGATGACCTCCACGATTCTTTCCGCGCCCCAAGTCGTCGAAGAGATCGTCGCCAACCCCAGCCGTTGATAAACCTCCGCGCGCACTGGATCATAAAGCCGCGCGACGACTCGCGGGATATGGAACATATTTCGCGCAATGCGCGCCGCGACAATATTGGCGTTATCCGATGTGCTCGCGGCGACGAACGCCTCCGCGCTTTTGACTCCTGCCGCAAGCAACACGTCTTGGTCAAATCCCAAGCCGTGTACGATCTTGCCTTTGAAGTCGGCGCCAAGACGCGCAAGCGCATTTGAGTCGTGGTCAATCACCGTGACCTCGTGCCCAATTTTTGCGAACAACAGGCTGACTGACGAGCCTACGCGCCCGCACCCCATAACAATGATTTTCATCGGACTGCCTCCTGAAGGGATAAATTGGCGGATGTTTCGCCATCCTTATTTTTACGCAAAGCGCGGCGAATCGCTTTGCGAATCCATTCGATAGTGTATAGGATCGGCGCGTATAAAATCAAACCTGCCCACATCCATAGCGGCAACGCGGTGTGATTGAAAATTCTGGCGATAAACGGAATATAGATAACGCTCAATATGCCAATAATCTCGATCAATATGCCAACCCATAAATATTTATTGCTAAACCATCCCAAACTGACGCTGCGCGCGCGGTCGGAGCGACAGGCAAAGGCGTTTCCAATTTGAGCCATGACCACGCCCGCATGATAAACCGTCGAGGCAAGAATGGCTGCGGCTTCAGCCGTCATCGTCAATTTCCAGTTTTCAGGAACAGGAATACTTTCCCAAATCGGCAAGCCAATCCTGCGCGTGTGTCCTGAAAGAATAAAAATTATTATAAATCCCGCAAAGCATAAAGCCGCCTCAATTGCGCCGAGCCAAACTGCGCGAACAATCAAGGCTTGATCCAACAGCGGTTGGTTGCGCGGACGCGGCGGATGGTTCATCACATCGGGTTCGGGTTCTTCCATGCCAAGCGCCAGCGCGGGAAACATATCGGTGCCAAGGTCAATGGCGAGAATTTGCTTCACGCTTAAAGCCAAAGGCATGATTGGCAAATTTGCAGTAACGATGAACGGCATTAATTCAGGAATGTTGCTGGAGAAAATATAAGTAATGAATTTGCGGATGTTGTCAAATATGCCGCGTCCTTCTTCAATGGCGGCGGTGATCGCGCCGAAGTCGTCCTGAGTCAAAATAATATCGGCGGCTTCTTTTGCCACATCCGTGCCGACAATGCCCATCGAGATTCCCACGTCGGCTTTACGCAACGCGGGCGCGTCGTTCACACCGTCGCCGGTGACGGCGACTACTTCGCCGCGCTGTTGAAACGCAGAGACGAGTCTCATTTTATGTTCGGGCGCCATCCGCGCAAAGAGGACTTCTTTATCAAGAATTTCCTGCAAAGCGACGTCGGATAGTTCGTCCAATTCCGCGCCTGTGAGGATGGTGGGATTTGGCGTGGTCAACATGCCTACGCGCCGCGCCAGCGACTCGGCAGTCAGTCCGTAATCGCCGGTGATCATCACGATGCGAATCTTTGCCTGCTTGCAAATGCGAACCGCCTCCTCCACTTGCGGACGCGGCGGGTCCATCATCGCCATTAAACCGAGAAAAACCAGATCGCGCTCCACGTTTTCAGCGGTGTAAGAACCTGAACGCGGAGGAAGTTCGCGGCGCGCCAACGCCAGCACGCGCAACGCGCCGCGCGCATAATCGTCATTGGCGGAGAGAATTTCCGCGCGTAATTCATCCGTCAACGGAACGATCTCGCCGTTCAACGAGATCATCGCGCAAAGTTGGATCACCTCGCGCGGCGCGCCTTTGACAAAAGCAATCTCGCGATTATCTTCGCGATGAATGGTAGTCATGCGTTTGCGCCGCGCGTCAAAGGGAATTTCATGGATGCGCGGAAAGAGAAGATTCATCTCGTCTTCTTTTACATCCGCTTTCATGGCGGCGACTTTCATCGCGGCTTCGGTCTGGTCGCCAAGACTCGTCCATGTGGGATGGTCAATGGAAGGCGGGTTGACGCGCGCGTTATTGCAGCACACGGCGGCTTCCATGAGCCAGAGCAAATCTTTTTCCCAACTTTTTCCATTTGGATCGGGAGAGAAATTTCCCAGCGGCTCGTAACCCACGCCGCTTACTTTGATATGATTTTGCGCCGTCCAAATATCGCGCACCGTCATTTGATTTTGAGTCAGCGTTCCGCTTTTATCGGTGCAGATGACGGAGACCAGCCCAAGTTTTTCCACGATGGAAAGTTTCTTTGCAAGCACACCGCGCTTTGCCAATCGTTGCGTCGCCGCAGCCAGCGAGAGCGTGAGCGTTGCGATCAATCCTTCGGGAATCACAGCGACGACAACGCCCAAAGCCAGCAATGAAATTTCTCTGATGGGCATATCCAAATCAAAAAATCCAACCGCGGCGACCACAGCGCCAATGAGCAAAGCCGCCCACGCGGTGATATTTCTCAACTGCGCCAGTTCTTTTTGAAACGGAGTCGGTTCTTCTTCAATGGACTGAGTCAAATGCGCGATGCGCCCAAACTGCGTCATCATGCCCGTTGCGTAAATGACTGCCTTGCCAGTGCCAGAAGAAATGGAAGTTCCCGCGAAGATCAGGTTCGGGCGATCCAACTCGCTCAGTTCGTTTTGAAAAGACGGGTCGGATGTTTTGCGCGCGGGAATCGCCTCGCCGGTCAGCGTGGCGTTATTGGTTCGCAATCCATATTCTTCGATGACGCGCGCGTCGGCGGGGATGTTATCGCCTTCCGCGAGGACAAGAATATCGCCCGGCACAACATCGCTGGCGGGAATGTAATCTTCCTTTCCTTCGCGGATGATATGAGCGAAGGACGGCAAAATCTCGCGCAGTTTTTCGATGGCTTGTTCCGCGCTGTATTCGCGCCAGAATGAAAAGCCCGTATTAATTAAAATAATGCTCCAGATAATTAGCGCAAGCCAAAAATCATTTAGAAAAAGCGCGACCAGCCCCACCCCAATTAATACCAACGCGGGCAGTTGAATAATCTCAAGAAATAATTTTTCCCAAATGGGAGTCTTTTTTTGCTTCGATAAAATATTGGAGCCATACAATAGCAAACGCGATTCCGCTTCGGCGTTAGCGACGCCAAGCGGAGAAGTTTCAAGCGCTTGATAGACTTCCGAAACGCGCAGGCTATAAATGGGAGTGTTTGACACGGGATGGGATGAGGGATATTTTTATTTACAAATTCTTTTCGTCATCATCGGGCGCGGTCTCTTTTGGCGCGCCGCCTAACCTTGGCTCGGGTTTATCCATATATTGCTCCAACAAAGATGGCGCATCGGGATGGTCGCTGTGAAGGGCATGGTCGTAATCTCCGGCGGCGATGGGCTCTGGTTCAAAACGCACAGGTCGCCGAACGCCGAACAATTCAAAGAAACGAGTCACAAAAATTAAAACGCGACCGCGCAGCGAGTGACGGTATTCCTGCATTCGCAACGACTGCCATTCAACGATAGACGCCATTGAGCCTTGTACGCGCGCTTTTTCGCGCACGATGCGATGAATCGTTTTGGGGTCGCGGTATCCAATGGGAGAAATCAACAAAGCATTTGCGGCTAACACTAAAATACTGAAGGTGATCAAAACCACCCAACCGCCTTCGCTCCACTTGCCAACGATTTGACCGACAAATACAAGCCCTGAGAGGATCGCGGCGAAGCCTGCCGCAAAACTGCCCCAAGCGCGCGCCGAGCCTTTGGCAGTGGCTAAGATATGCTTGCGAATGGCAAAGCCCATTACCATAATTGGCATGAAAACGCCGATGCCATAATATGGCACAGCCGCGCTGGTATTCCCTCTAACCAGAAATTGGATAAAGACCGCGACGATAAACCCGGCGGTGACTGAGCGCGTAAAGGTCCCTTGTGGATTGCGGTAAACGACGATTTCTGGAATTTCCCCAATAGCTACATCGCGCCATGCGGTTGCTTGTAAATCTTGAAAGGCAGTCATCGAAGCGGCGGCTAATAAAGCAACGGCTAATATTTGGTAAGACCAAAAAAGGATGAAACCGCCGGGAATTTGTCCAAAGCCTATGGACGCTAGATTTCCCACTAACGACATGCCCTGTGTGCCGTCAAACACGTTGAAACGAATAGAGAAGTAAGCAAGGAATGCAGTTGTAAAACCGCCGTAAAACAAGAACGAAGTTTGCACCATACGACCAATGCCAGATTTTCCACTATAGAAATCCCATAAGCCTTTAAGTTTGGGCATGTGTTTTTTGCCCCACTTAACCAAAGCAAAATCTTCGTGTATGACAAATTGAATGCCGTTAGACATCGCCTCTAAGCCTGAGAGCGCCACAAGCCCTTTCATAGAAGCAGTGAGCATGTGATACGCCGCTTGCCAAAAAGAGGGCGCACTCGCTTGTTCGGTAAAAGGCGCGGGAGGAATTCCCTTTCCTTTTGCGATGAATAATCCAATTGCCATTACGATAGTTAGGAGGACAAAAATTCCCAGTAAACTAAAAACTACGCGCGAAGATTCGCCGCGTCCGCGAATGGTTAAATACCATGTAATCGCCGCCATTCCCGCGCCTAAGGCAAAGCGGATAGTCCAAACAATTGCGTAGGAGCCAGTGAGCGAAAGCAATTGATCCACGCCTGAAAGAGTGGATACCACAATGGTAAAAATATAATCCTGAATCAAAACTACTGCGACAACCAGACTTAGCCCTGGCGCCAGATAACGCATGGCGGCTGTATATGAACCGCCGCCTTCATTGAAGATGCCCAGCGAATACATATACAACGCGCCGAACACAAGGTTTGCAAATGCAATGACAAGCACAGCTACAAAAGCGTATTTTTGCAATCCGTACGGATGAAGCGCGCTCATCATTTCGCCGGTGGCGTAAAAATACGAGGTGAAATAATCTACGCCAAAAAGCGCAAGCGCGGCAAGCAAACCAATTTGTCCCGCGCCATGAACATGAGCATCCGCTTCGCTTTCGCGCGGAGAGATACGAAACGAAACGACCACGATAACAATTAACAGAGCAATAGAAAATAACATATCAGATACCTAAGGGTTATTCAGTTTCAAACGCTTTTTCAAACAGATCAAGCAAGTGAAGCAAATGATTACGAGTGGATGGATTGAAGCGCGTATCTTGGCTGACCTTCATTTCTTCCTGACGGACGGCGCGCACAACAAAAGCGGGGACGAACATGATGCGCCCCGCGGGGATGACTTCAAACTTTGACATATCTACGCGGAGTTCCTGATCGTCAAAATACGGCAGAGTCAGACTCAGTCCGCGATTTAAATTGCCGGAAGCGGCGCGTTCTTTAACGCGAGCAATGATTTCTTTGGCTTGATAGATCGCCAGCGCGCGTCCCTGATTGACCAGCTGTCCCAACATGCCATAGCGCTTTTTTGCATATTCCTCATCCGCTGAAATATACGGCGCGAGCGCAACCGCGAGGAATAAGACTTCCATAAAACGTTGCATAGATTTGACATGCGCTTTCGCTTCGTCTACAGATTTTGCAATTAACTCCCCGTTCTGATTAAAGGCAATCCATTGCGGCAGATAAAACTTGCGCGCGTACGGCACAAACGGCACAAGCAAATCGCCGCGTCCCGCTTCGGATTTGCCTTCTTCTGCGATGGCGTCCGTATCCGCTGTGATCGCGGACTGCGGTTCAAGATCGTCGCCTTCAGGAATGAAGGGAATCGTCTCTTCGTCATCGGCGGCTTTGTATGTAACCGAGCGACCCGAAGGCAGCATGTTATAGATCATGTGTAAAACAGTCGCGTGGTGAATCAATCCGCCCGCGACAGATACAGCCTGATCGGGAGATTGCTCCAGTTCGGCTAACGTGTGGCGCAACGCCTTATACAGTTCCACTTTGCGAAAGCGATTGACGAAACTTCCCGAAGAATGCGCGCGCTGATTTTGCGGAATGGTCACGAGCGCCGATTGATCTGCGTTCCCTAACGCGCACACTACGCGATCTGGGAGCGTAAAACCGACTTGCGGGTTTCCATCCACAACCGCTTCCGCGATTTGTTTTCCCTGCGTCTCAAGAAAGCGCTGAACAATAGCGGGCTGAGCGGAGAATAAACTTTGCTGGCGTTTGTAATCTTCCAGCAAGCTGTCCGATAGGGGCGTTTGTTTTGAATTTTTTTCCGACATAATTTAACCTTTTTGAAAATGAATGATGAACGACTATAACATATCTTAACAAGTACAAAGCGAGGAAAGTCCGCCGCGTAAACTCATACAATTTGTTTACGTCACGGACTTTTCCGATACGACGTCATTATAAATGATAAAACAATACAACTTCAAGCGTCAAATAAATGAGATTTAGGGCTTTCTCAAAGTCGAAAAAATTTAACACGAATGTCGCTTCGCTCACATCGTCCCGACGTCCTTCGGGAGGGTGACAATTTGTAAGGCAACTGCGTTAACTTGAATAATAATCAATCACTTCTCCCCCATCATTTCTTCCAACCGTTTCTTCACATCCCCCCATTCCGCATCAATGATTGAATAAAACACCGAATCGCGATAACGCCCATCGGGCATGATCATGTGATTACGCAATACGCCCTCTTTCTTCGCGCCGATGCGTTCAATCGCTTTTTGCGAACGGATATTGCGCGAGTCCGTTTTGATTTGTACGCGGATACATTTCAACGTTTCAAACGCATGGCGCAGCAACAAATATTTACATTCAGTATTGACCGCTGTGCGCTGAAAATCAACGCCATACCATGTGCCGCCGATTTCAAGTCCGCGGTCTTTGGGCATGATGTTTAAGTAGCGCGTCGCGCCCGCGACTCTGCCCGAAGCGAGATGGACGACGGCAAATGGCAAATCTGTTCCATGCGAGGCGCGAGACAACATATCCAAGACCCAGTTACGCATGTCGTCTTCCGCGACAATTTTGCCGTACACCATAAGATCCCAAAAATCTTGACCCGCGCCAATTTCTGTTAATCCCTTAACATGCGACTCGCTCAACGGCTCAAGCCGCGCATGCTTACCTTGCAATATAACGGGTTTCACTTCCATCATTTTAGCCATTCCGATTCTTTTTTATCTTGCGAAGGCAGATAAGGCATTGAAGGTCCCTCTATGCCTAAAAATTCCGCAAGCGCGGATTTCATCGCAACGCGGTCATCCCATAAATATTCGGTCTTGCCAAAACACATAGACTGCTCGTGACCTTTTCCGCACGAGATGACAAGATCGTCTGCGCGCGCGAGACGCAACGCAAACTTGAGCGCCTCGCCGCGATCCGCCACGCGCCAAAACGTTTTGCCTTCGCGCCCGCCTTTGGATGTCGCGCCTGTCGCCATCTCCGCGAGAATGCCATCCAGCGATTCCGTGCGCGGGTCTTCGGCGGTCAATATAGATAAATCCGCCAACGCGATGGATGTCTCCGCCATCATGCGGCGTTTCTCTTTGTCGCGCAATCCCGCCGAACCAAAGACCGCGATAACTCTGCCCTTTGTCATTTTTCTTGCAGCTTCAAGCGCCACTTTCAATGCATTAGGCGTATGCGCGAAATCTACAATCGCAATAAAGTTTTGACCTAAATCAATTTGTTCCATGCGTCCGGGGATTCCATCCAGCGACGCAATTCCCTGCGCGGCAACTTGCGGATCAATCCTCAAGCCATACACAGTCGCGGTCAGCGCTGCAAGACAATTAGAGACGTTATACGCGCCCACCAAACGACTTGAAATATTCACATTGAAATCTTTTGAAACAGCGGAGAATATAATTCCCGTTGAACTGTATTCAATATTCTGCGCGCGGATGTTCGCATCATCCGTCAAACCGTAATTTAATTTATTCACCTTGATAAAGTTATTGAGAAAATCAAACGACTTAACATCGTCGCGGTTGATGACAGCCAAACGCGGATTGCCTTGAGGCTTCTCTTTTGTAACTTCCAAACTCGAAAACAATCTTGCTTTCGCGGCGCGATAATTTTCATAGTTGCCGTGTTCGTCCATGTGTTCATGCGTGATGTTGGTGACAACGCCAACATCAAATTCGCAAGCGTCCACGCGATTTTGCGCCCAACCATGCGACGTGGTTTCAAGCACAACATGCGTCAAGCCCGCGTCAACCATCTGCGCAAGGTAACGCTGAACGTCATGCGCGTCGGGCGTGGTGACGTGGAAACCGGTATCTAAAATTTCGTCGCCAATGATTGCGTTGACAGTGGAAACCATTCCCGCCTTAACGCCCGCAGCGACCAAAATTTTGTAGATGAGATTTGTTGTCGTCGTTTTGCCATCCGTGCCAGTCACGCCGACGACGGTCAACTTTCGGGCAGGGAAATTATAAAAGGCTGCGGCTAACCAGGTTAGAGATTGGCGCGAGTTTTTGAGTCTGATGTAAGGACAGGACAGGCTGGAAGTCTGTTCTACTTCGCCGACAATTGCCGCAGCGCCGTTATCCAGCGCTTTTTGAATGTAATCGTGACCATCCACATTGCCGCCTTTCATAGCGACAAAAAGATAACCGGGTTTTACCGCGCGACTGTCAATGGCGATGCCTGCGATTTCCACATCGGGGAGATTGGATGGATAAGAAAATGGGAAGTCAATGAAAAGGTCTGAAAGTTTTTTTCTCATAGTTGCCTGCCGCATTAAATCAAAAAGGATTTTGGTAATTTTACCAAAACCCTTTTATCAATGACTGAATTCGTTACTGCTATTTTAGCGTTTGGCGCAGACCTTCGAGTTTGCCTGCGACGGAGCCGTCGAGAACTTTGTCGCCGATCTTGACGACCAAGCCGCCGAGAATGGAAGGATCAATTTTAAAAGAAACTTCCTTCGCAGAGAAGCTTTTCTTGACGGAGTCTTGTTCTTGATTAGTCAGCGGAAGCGCGCTGGTCACTTCCGCAGATTCGCCTTTGAAGTCGCCGTCTACAACCACGACCTTG
The DNA here is from genome assembly GCA_036170295.1 of bacterium. GTDB lineage: Bacteria > Chloroflexota > Anaerolineae > Anaerolineales > Villigracilaceae > Villigracilis. The sequence continues at coordinate 5,283 of JAVHOY010000113.1, read as the reverse complement.
CCCGCTTTCACGCCGGAGAAAAATTCATCAATCAGGGCGCGTTGTTTCTTTTCATCAAGCGCTTCGCCGACGAGTTTGTTGGCGGCGGCAATGGCGAGCGCGGCAACCTGTCCGCGCAGTTCGCCAAGAATACGATTGCGTTCCATCTCAACTTCAGCCTTAGCGGATTCGCGCGCCTTAGCGGCTTCGGCTTCGGCAACGGCTTTGACGTCCTTACCAGCGGAGGCGGCGCGATCGGTGGCTTCGCGCACGACTTTGCTGGCGTCAGACTGCGCCTCAGCAAGAACCTTCGCGGCTTCTTTTTCCGCGTTGGCGCGAGCCTCTGCGGCTACGCGAGCGTCTTCGAGTCCTTGCGAAATTGTCTGATTACGTTTTTCGAGCATTCCCATAACCGGACCGACAATCCACTTGGAAATGACTACATAAGCAATGACCAAGTTGACAATTTGAATAAGTAGAAAACCAGGGTTGATACCCAATGCTGCCATAGATAATCTCCTCTTTTGAATATGCGATTACACGACAGGCATCGGGATAGCAAACAAGATCAGCAAGGCGACTACCAGACAGTAAATAGCAACGGCTTCTGCGAAGGCGATGCCAAGAATCATATTAGTCTGAATCGTGCCGGTGACGTCGGGATTGCGTCCCATCGCTTGCACCGCGCCGCTGGCAACGATACCGATGCCCGCGCCCGCGCCAATCGCGCCGATCATCGCCAAACCGGCGCCGATCAATTTACCAAGTATATAAGCAGCTGTCAAATCCATAAGAACCTCCGATGATTTTTTGGGCGGGAGAACCGCCGCTAGATTAGGATATTTTTTTGGGGCTTTAGCCCAAACACAGTATTACGCGCGCGCTTCTTCTTCGTGATGTTCGCCGCCGTGACCTTGAGTGGCTTGCGCCATAAAGGTGATTGCCAAGAGTCCGAACACGAAGGCTTGAATCGCGCCTACGAAAAATTCAAGCAAGTAGAACATAGATTGAGCAAACACCGGCACAAGCGAGCCGATGACGAACAACAAAACCGAACCTGCAAAGATGTTGCCGAATAGACGGAAGGCAAACGAGAGCACTTTTGAAATTTCAGAAACGATTTCGAGCAACCCGACGCCAAAGTCAATTACGCCAAAAATGGGTTTGGAAAACATCGTGCGAGTATTCCAAAACTTGGAGAAATACGCGCCGCCTTGAGCGCGGACGCCAAAGACTTGGATCATCACCACAACCACTAACGCAATCGCCAACGTAAAGTTCAGATCGCTGGAAACAACGCGGAGGTAGGGAATGAATTCCACTGGCGCGCTATTCACTCCACCCGACGGTTTAAAGAAGCCGGTAAAAGGACCCACGGCGCGGGCAACATATTCGCCATGCGCGGCGGGTTCAACGCGTCCAATTGTTTCAACACCGGGAAGCAATTCCATCCAGTTAGAGACCAGCACCAAAAGCATGATGGTAACGAACCAAGGGAAAATTTGCTTCGCCCACTTGCCCGCTGTGCCTTCAGTCATGCCATAGAGCGCGTCAACCAGAGCTTCCACCGCGCCAGAAATGCCGGTCAGAATTTTCTTTCCGCTGGCAACCGCGCGATTAACTCCAAATGCGACGCTAAAAACAATCAGGTCGACAAAGAACAAGGCGATCAAGGTGTTTGTGATTGGGAAACCGCCGATCTCGAACACCGTTTCAGCCGGAAGGAAAACTCCAGGCATGATATAAGGGATTTTGGCTACATAAAACAGGTAGACGCCGACAAGGATTGCGCCAAGCACAACCCAACGTCCCCACACTTTTTGTTTCGTTTTTTCAGCCACAACTATAGTCCTCCTTCAGAAGAATTTTCAGGATTTTGTTTGGTTTCAGATTTAAGTCGTTTCAGCGCAGAGCGAACAATGACAAGCAACGCTACGATAGAAACCGGCATACTTCCAAGAATAAAAATTATCGTAAACAGGGTTTTTGAGGCAAACACGCGATCAAGCCACAACCCCAAGAACAACGCTCCGACAATGATTACGGGGGTCAAACATCCCACCTGAGCGATAACCGTTGTCAATGTTATATTGAAAATTTTACTCGCTTGCTGAGAAGCGTTAGGCTCGGTTTGACTCATGTTCGCGGATTATATCACAAGGAAATTATGCGTCAATCAAAACAGATTCAATGCGCTCGCGCTTGCCCAGCCAAACCACGGAGCGAAGACTGTACCGACGAGGATCACACCAATCGTCAAGATAACCAGCGCAATGGCATACGGACGAGTCAACGGGACGGGATGATTCTCTTCATCTTCATTTGGCATCCGATAAAGATAAACAAACTTCATGGTGGTGAGATAGTAATACACGCCGATGATGGAGTTGAGGATACCGACGACGACCAGCCAAACATAACCAGCCTGAATGCCTGCCGCAAAGACAAAGACCTTGCCGACAAATCCGCCGAATGGCGGCATACCCGCAAGCGAGAGGAAGGCGGCTAACATCATCAATGCCAGCACGGGATTGCGGCGGCTCATGCCCGCGTAATCTTTGATGTCGTCGAGTCCCGTCACGCGGCTGAATGCCATGACCACACCGAAGGCGAGCAGGTTGGTGAGGATGTATGCCGCAAGATAAAAGACCACACTCGCCGCGCCAAGTTGACTGAACGCCACCACGCCGATCAGCGCGTATCCCGCGTGACCAATGGATGAGTACGCGAGCAGGCGTTTGATATTCGTCTGCGAAACCGCAAGCAGGTTGCCGACCGTCATGGTGATGGCGGAAAGAATCGCGAGGAGCAATGTCCACGAGGGCGAGAAGGTTGGGAA
>JAVHOY010000113.1:0-2365 GCA_036170295.1 bacterium | reverse complement strand
ACGAGGGAAAGTTTGAAGCCAAATCCAAACAACGAGAGGGCAATCAACCCAAAGGTCAGCGGAAGCGATAAGTTGCCAGCGGAGAGAGACTCAGAGAGTTTGTAAATATTCGTCGTGCCAGTAAATCCAAACAGCAGGCTAAATCCATAAAGCATGATGGTGGAAGCCAGCGTGCCGAACAGCAAATATTTGAAACCCGCTTCGGTGGAGCGGTCATCCGTCAATAAAAAGCCCGCGAGAATGTAGAGCGGAATGGAGGCGGTTTCAATCGAAAGGTAGAGCATAATCAGGTCGGCGGAAACAGCCATCAGGTTCATGCCGAGAAGCGAGGCGAGGAGCAGAAGATATGCCTCGCCGCGGCGTCCCGCTTTTTCGTGATCCATCAACAGCAGAGCGGTGACGGCGGCGGCAAACATGAACAGGATTTTGAAGAAGAATCCCAGCCAGTCAAAGCGGATCATGCCGCCGAGGACAGCGGTTGGCTCGCCAGGCTGACCAAACAGCAGGCTGACGATGATGATGGCGAAGAGTCCGCCTGAGGTAAGCCAGCCCACATTGCGGCGCTGGTCTTCCTTCCAGAACGGCTCGACGCACAGCAAAATCACCGCGAGGGCGAGGATCAAAATTTCGGGGAGGATGGATGCGAACATGACAGAGGTAAACATTAAGCGCCTCCCAAGAGACGAAGGATATTTTCAACGCCGCGTTCGACCATCGGAACCATCACAACGGGGAACAAGCCGATGATGAACATGAGCGAACAAAGCAATGTGATTGCGACTTTATCGAGCGCGGTAAGGGGTGAGATATGCCCTTCGAGTTTTTCAGGCATCGCGCCAAAAAATACTTTGCGAATATCCACCATGATATATGCCGCGGTGATGATGATGGAAATACTGGCGATGACTGCCAGCCCCCATTGGCGTCCCCACACGCCCATGAAGATGGGGAACTCCGCGATGAAGCCAGAGAGTCCAGGCATACCCATCGAGACGAGACCGCCGATGATGAAGCCAACGCCCGTAAATGGCAGGGCTTTCATGATGCCGCCCAGTTCGGGAATCATGCGTGTGTGAGCGCGGTCATAGACCATGCCCGTAATGGCAAAGAAGAGAGCCGTCATAATGCCGTGCGAGAACATCTGCACGCCCGCGCCCATCAGCCCGTTATGATTGAGCGTGGAGATGCCGAGCATGACCAGCCCCATGTGCGAGACAGACGAGAAGCCGATCATGTATTTCAAGTCGGTTTGGACGAAGGCGATGAACGCGCCGTAGACAACCGCGATGACGGCAAAGGTCATAATCAGCCATGACCATTGTTTCGCGCCTTCGGGCAGGAGCATGATGCCGACTCGTAAAGCGGCGAACGCGCCGAGTTTCATCAGCACGCCCGCATGGAACATGGAGACGGCAGTCGGCGCGGCAACGTGACCGTCAGGCGACCAGTTGTGGAAGGGCCAGATGCCGCCCAAAACCGCGAAGCCAAAGAAGACAGGCAGGAACCACGCATATTGGAAGGCGGCAGAGAAGCCCGCGCTTTCCATTTGAATCATGTCAAAGGAAAGGACGCCTGTATTTTGATATTGCATCCAGTACATGGCGAGAGCGCCGACCAATGCAATGACCGAGCCGATGAACAGGTACAGCGTCAACTTCATGGCGGCGTATTCACGAGTTTTCACCCAACCCCAAATGGAGATGAGCAAGTACATCGGGAAGACGGCGATTTCATAGAAGAAGAACAACATGAACAGGTCGAGCGAAACAAAAACGCCGAAGACGCCGCCCGCGAGCAGAAACAGGAAGGCGAAGAATTCGCGCGGTCTGTCTTGGATGCCCGCCATGACATGCGGGTCATCATTGCCCCACGAGATAAGCACGCCCGTGAACATGACCACGCCCGTCAGCAGAACCAGCGGAGCGCTGATGCCGTCCACGCCGAATTTCAGGCTGATGCCGAGCGCGGGAAGCCAGTCATGTTGTTCGATGAATTGATAGCCTGTCATACTTCCAAGCAGATATTGAAGATACATCCAGCCCGAAAGCAGAAGGTCTAACGCCGCAGTTGCCAGCGCAACCCCGCGGACTTCCGTTTTGCGGTCGGCGGGAATCATCAACATGATGACCGCTGATACAAAAGGAAGGAAGGTAATAATACTTAGTATCGGAAAATTCATAATCACCTCAAAGGCGGTAATTTGGTAAGTAGTAAATGGTAATTGGGAAATTACTAATTACTGTTTACCATTTACTTTTTAGAAAAGCGCAACCACCGCTTTATTGATAACTTCCAAAATCCAGGCGGGCCAGATGCCGATGACCAAAGCGATAATCATCAGCGGGGCGGCGACCAAAATTTCGCG
>JAVHOY010000112.1:0-3595 GCA_036170295.1 bacterium | reverse complement strand
GATTATCCCAGCCGCCTAATTCCCTAATTCGGTTGGGACTTTTATACGGCTTTAGATTAAAATTATACGATAACATTGCGAAATTATAGCACAGGACTTACGCAAGACGGGATTTTTATCCGCTAATCTGCGCCAATCCACGCGAATTTAAGAAAAGATTAGCGTAAATTCATGAAGATTAGCGGACTCTCTTAAGGTTTTGCCTAAGTCCTAAGCATATAAAATTCTCACCACCCGCCATTCGCTTATCCGTTTTACAAAATCCGTTACCCAATCCGCTTAAAAAAGGCAAACCATGCAAAACTCACCCCTCAACCAACCGCCACACCCCCCAATAACCACAAAGCAAAAAACAATAGTGGCTCACAAAACACAAAATCTTCAAGCCTTTCCTGATGAATACAGTTAAGCCAACAAACTTGAAAAAAAAAAAAAAACGGTTTAATCAGAGTTAAACCGTCTAATTATTACTTCAAATGATTCGCGAACGGCATTTTTCTTTACAACGCCCACGCCAGCATCAACCCAAAAATGGAAACAATCGCGCCGATATGCAAAAACAAATTGCTGGTTGCGACGATGTTTTCAGGGATGATGAATTGCAAGATCAGATTTAACAAAATAAGCGCAATCCCAACAAGCGGCAGCAATCCCTTGCGGTGCGCGAGGAACTCGGACATGCGATCTAAAAATTTTGACATTATTCTTCCTCCAGATTTTCTTCTTCGGCGTGATTGTCTGGCGTTTGTCTTTCTTCAATTGGCTTAACATGCCATTGCGAAAATTGCGCCAGCAACCTGCCGGGAATGCGTCCGCGCATCGTCACGCCGCCGCGTTCATGTTCCACGCGCTCCACTTGACCGAGCTCGTGAAAGAGCGAGATCAACGCGCCTTGTTGATACGGCAGCCGCACATGAATCGGCGAATACGATTCGTACAACTCTGCGCGGATGAGACGCAGCAACTCCTTAACGCCTGTCCCTTCCCGCGCCGAGATGGCAAGCGATTTTGGAAACGCCTTCAACACTTCGCGCGCGGCTTCGGGGTTTCGCAGCAAATCAGATTTATTCAACGCGGTCACCATCGGGATATGATCCGCGTCAATTTCCTTCAAAGTGTCTTGCACCGCTTGATATTGATCCAGCGCATTCGGATGCGAAATATCCACCACATGCAAAAGCAAATCGGCGTCGGCGATCTCTTCCAGCGTGGCGTGAAAAGCCGCGATTAACGCGGTAGGAAGTTTTTGAATGAAACCAACGGTGTCGGTAAACAAAGCCTGCTCGTTGCCCGAAAGTTCAACGCGGCGCGTGGTGGGGTCGAGCGTCGCAAAAAGTTGATCGGCGACATAGATATCCGATTTCGCAATTCGATTCAGCAGCGTGGATTTTCCCGCGTTGGTGTATCCGACAAACGCGACGGTGGGAATCCGCGAACGTTTGCGTTGCGCGCGATAGCGTGTGCGATGCTCTTCGACTTTTTCCAATTCGCTTTTGATGTGCGTGATGCGTTTGCGAATCGCGCGCTTGTCCACTTCAAGTTGAGTTTCGCCCGGTCCGCGCAGCCCCACGCCGCCCGTCGAACCCGCCGCGCCGCCGCCGCCGCCCGCCTGACGTTCAAGATGAGTCCATGCGCGAGTCAGTCGCGGCAGATTGTATTCATGCTGCGCGAGTTCCACTTGCAACATGCCTTCGCTGGTGCGCGCATGTTGCGCGAAAATATCGAGGATCAACGCGGTGCGATCAAGCACACGCAGCCCCAGCGCCTTTTCCAATTCGCGTTGATGGCGCGGAGATAACTCATCGTCGAAGATAATCACGTCGCTAAGCGTTTCCTCCGCAAGCGCTTTGAGTTCTTCCACTTTGCCGGGACCGATGTATGTGACGTTGTTCGGGCGATCCAATTTTTGCGTGAGTTCGCCGACCACGTCCACGCCGGCGGTATCCGCAAGCAAGGCGAGCTCGGCAAGCGAACCTTCCAGCGAGAGTTGCTGTCTTGCGCCGCGAATTTCCGCGCCGACAAGAAAGGCTCGCTCGCGCGGAGGAGTTGTTGGATGGGGAATTTTTTTAGTCATTTGTTCCTTTTATCGGATTCCAAAGTCAGGAGACTTTGGAATCCGTCGTATCTGATTTACTCTGTTCAATTTCGCCGAATAGTTTTGCCACACGCGGATCGTTCGGCTCGGCGCGCGTGGGCAATAAAATATGAAAGGTCGAGCCGGGTAATTTCACTTCATCGTGCCCTTCCGATTCAACCCACAGCGTTCCGCCGTGCGCTTCGATCACGCCTTTTGCAATAGAGAGTCCCAGCCCGGGACCGCCGCCTTTGAATTTGGTCTTGCCGCTGGAATGTAAGTCTGTTCTGCCCAGTTGACCAAACTTCTCAAAAATTTGCGTTTGATGTTTTGGCGAAATGCCGATGCCCGTATCTGCAACGGTGATCTCAATAAAGCCGGGCAATAAGCGTCCGTCAATGGTGATGATGCCGCCGTCGGGCGTGTATTTGATCGCGTTGGTTGCCACGTTGTGCAAGGCTTGATACAAACGCTCCGAGTCGCCGTACAGCATCAAGTCGCGCCCTTCAAATTCGTTGACGACCAAATGCTGTTTGCGCTGCGCGACGATATTTTTCAAATCATTTTGCAACAGGCTGATTAAATGCGAAATCCACATGGGTTGAATGTTTAACCTGAGCAGGTCGTTGTCTATCAGCGAAACGTCGAGCATATCTTCGATGATGCGGCGCATCCGCCCAATGCCCGTCTGCATCCCTTTGAGCAAGCTGTCCATTTGCGATTGACCCGCCGCCTGCATCATATCCGCCATCATGGCGGCGTAGCCTTCAATCAGAGTCAGCGGCGTTTTTAATTCATGCGCCGTGACCGAAATGAAATTCGATTTCTTGCGATCAAGTTCCTCTAATTTTTCCTGCGCTTTGCCCAACTCGTTTGAGATGTGCGTTACGCGCGTTTCCATTTCATAGCGCACGACAACGCTCAGGCTGTGCGTGAAAATCGGCGTGACCGCCGCGATCAATTCCAGCGCGTCCTCTTTGCTTAATGTTTCTCGCGCCGCTTCAATCGTCAGCGCGATGATGCGATTCATAATAAACGAAATGTGATAATCGCCTTCCTCCAAATTTGTTTCAGTGGGAGAACGCCCCCAGTCATACAGAATCGGATCAAGCCATGCCATGTTGCCCGTCGCGACAGTTTGTTCAAGCAGATCGTAAAAGCGTTCAAGTTGCTCCATGAAGCCAACGCGCACACCTTCGTCGCTTGCCAATTCGCGCGCGATGCGTTCTGCCCAAATGGGGCGTATTTGCTGAAGCGATTCTTGTATCGTCATTGTCTTAAGTGTACGCTGTGTTTTGGCTTTTGAACAGTTTAGTTTATGTCATGCTGAGCGAAGCGAAGCATCTCTACGACTCACGAAGACTCTTCGCTCCGCTCAGAGTGACATTACGGAGCAGATTGTCCCGCAACCCAATGCCATAAGGTATCGCCCACCGCGCCCAAACTTTCGGCGGAAACTTTATCGGCTGTGTCTTGCGTGGTGTGCCAGTAGGGATAATCGAAGTCAATCAAATCTACGGC
>JAVHOY010000111.1:0-3637 GCA_036170295.1 bacterium | reverse complement strand
TGAACAAGATATGGAAAAATATGAAAGACTACTTTAGATTATGGCCCTTTAGTTATTAGCGTTGCTCCCTCACCCTAACCCTCTCCCGTTGGAGAGTGAACTCCCTTCCCCCAAAGGGGAAGGGCTGGGGATGAGGGAGAGTTACCAACTAGATTTTTCAATCACAAGGAGGCGCCTGACAGAATATAAAAAAATTTGTAATTCAATTCGTGTCCTTTCATAATCAAATATAAGGAGAGATAAGAAATGTCCCGTATTAAATACACTCTGTTCGTTTTGGTCGTTCTCGCTTCGCTGATGTTATCCGCTTGCGGCGCTCAACCTACGCAAGCGCCCGCTGCTTCCGCTCCTGCGGCGACTGACGCCCCCGCGGCTACCGCTGCGGCGACTCAAGCTCCTGCCAAAGACCCGATTAAAGTCGGCGCGATCTTTGATCTCACCGGCGGAACCGCCGACGTTTCCACGCCTTACTCTGAAGGCATGAAAGCCTATGTGGATTGGACCAATGCCAATGGCGGCGTAGAAGGTCATCCGATTGAATTGACCTCCGCCGATTACGCTTACAAAGTGGATCAGGCTGACTTGCTCTACACTCAATATGTCACTGAAGGCGTTGTCGTTTTCATGGGATGGGGCACAGGCGATACTGAAGCGCTACGCACCAAAGTCGCAGCGGATAAGATTCCGTTCATGTCCGCTTCTTATGCCGCCAGTTTACTGAACCTGACTGACGCTCCCTATAACTTCTTGATCGGCACTTCCTATTCCGACCAAGCCATTATTGCCGCCCGTTGGGCGATGGACGATTGGAAAGCCAAAGGCAAAACCGATCCGATTAAGTTCGCGTTGATTCACAATGACAGTCCCTTTGGTATGGCTCCCGTAGCCGACGCCAAAGCCTTTGTCGAAGCTAATGGCGGTCAATTCATGGATCTCGCCATGCCAAAAGGCGCGACAGATTACGTCGCCGAGCTCGCTCAAATGACGACCTTCGGCGCGAATTACGTCATCATTCAGAATGTCTCCAGCCCCGCTTCCGTTTTGCTTAAGGACGCGAAGAGTCAGGGCTTTGGCGCGCAATTCATCTGCCTTAACTGGTGCGCGGATGAAATTCTCGTCAAACTCGCGGGCGACGCCGCCGAAGGCGTGATGGGCACGTTGCCCTTCGCGCCTCCATCATCTCCCGAAGCGGGTCACGCCGACGCCGCCGCTTATCTCGCAGCCAAGGGCGAAAAGCTTGATGACAAGGGTTTGCACTACACTCAAGGTTGGTGGACAATGGCTGTAATGACCGAAGGTATTCGCATTGCGATCAAAGACGGCAAACCAGTGACGGGCGAGAACATCCGCGCCGCGTTGGAAACCATTACCAACTTTGACACCGGCGGCGTTACTTCTCCCATTACGTTTACCGCCGAAAGTCATCGCGGTAATAACTCGCTCAAGTTGTATAAAGTCGAAGGCGGTCTGTGGAAGTCGGTTAGCGATTTCATCTCCGCTCAATAGTTGTTAAATAAGATGTCATTGCGAGGGCGTTCTTGATCTTGCCCGAAGCAATCTTCCGCCACAACGCGGAGATTGCTTCGCCGCCAAAATGCAAACGCGGCGGCTCGCAATGACGTTCTCAAATTTGGAGTCTGTACCTATGCTTACTCTCAACAATGTCGAAGTCATTTATAACGATGTGATTCTCGTTTTGAAAGGCATGTCGTTGCATGTGCCGGAAGGGAAGATCGTTGGGTTGCTCGGCTCTAACGGAGCGGGTAAATCCACCACGCTGAAAGCCATTTCAGGGCTGCTCAAAGCGGAAGACGGCGAAGTCACCGACGGCAACATCCAATTCATGGGCGCTGATATTCAACACAAAGACGCTTCCGACATTGTGCGTCAGGGTATCTTTCAAGTGATGGAAGGTCGCCGCATCTTTGGGCATCTGACTGCCGAAGAGAATCTCATTGCGGGCAGTTACACGCGCAGCAACGTTAACTTACACGATGAAATCGAATTGGTCTATGGTTACTTTCCGCGCTTGAAAGAGCGCCGTCATCAAACGGCTGGTTATCTTTCAGGCGGCGAACAACAAATGCTTGCCATCGGGCGCGCGCTGATGGCAAAACCAAAATTGATGATGCTCGACGAACCCTCGCTGGGACTGGCTCCCTTGCTCGTCATGGAAATTTTCGGCATTATCAAACGCATCAACGAAGAACAAAAAACCACCATTCTGTTGGTCGAGCAGAACGCCAACCTGACGCTCAGCGTCGCCGATTACGCTTACATCATGGAAAGCGGACGCATCGTGTTAGAAGGCAAGCCCGACGATTTACGCGAAAACGCCGACGTGCGCGAGTTCTATCTTGGACTCACTGAAGTGGGTCAGCGCAAATCGTATCACGACGTAAAACATTACAAGCGCCGCAAACGCTGGCTGTCATAATTTACGATTTCCAATTTCCAACTCCCGATTTACGATTAACGATTGGATGACTATGGAACTGCATGAACTGATTTCCCATCTCGCTTCGCGCGCGCCCAGTTTTGCGCGACGATTGAAGGACGCGAACCTCGACCCAAATTTGATTCGCGTCGCGGACGATCTCAACGCGCTGCCTGTCATCCGCAAAGACCATTTGGTGGAACTCCAAAAAGAATTCCCGCCCTTTGGCGGATTTCTCGCCTGCGCGCCCGGCGACTTGAAGCGTATCTTCCAGTCTCCAGGACCGATCAACGACCCTGAATCGCGCGTCGCGGATTATTGGCGCTGGAAACCCGCGCTTGAAGCCGCTGGTTTTCATCAAGGCGATGTGGCGATGAATTGTTTCGGCTATCATCTCACGCCTGCGGGCGCGATGTTTGAAGAAGGCTTGTGGGCGGTTGGCTGCGCCGTCATTCCCGGCGGCGTGGGAAATCAAGAACAACAGGTTCATGCGTTGCACGATTTGAAAGCGAACGCTTATGTCGGCTTGCCTTCGTATCTCAAAGCGCTGATCGAAAAAGCCGCCGAACTTAATTTGCAATTATTTATTGAAAAAGCATTTTTTACCGCCGAACCTTTGCCGCCTTCCTTGCGCGCATGGCTTAACGAGCATGGCGTGAAAATTGCGCGGCAGGGATTCGGCACCGCCGAGTGCGGCAATCTCGGTTATGAATGTGAAAAAGAAAACGGCTGGCACATTCCCGCCGACGCGCTGATTCAAATCTGCGACATCAACAGCGGAAAGCCTTTGCCGCGCGGCGAAGTGGGCGAGATCGTCGTCACGCTCTTCGCGCCCGATTACGCGCTGATTCGTTTTGGCACAGGCGACCTCTCCGCGATCAACCCCGAACCCTGTTCATGCGGACGTTCCTCTTTGCGGATGACTGGCTGGCAAGGACGCATCGGCGACGCGGTCAAAGTGCGCGGCATGTTTCTTCACGCGCGTCAATTGCGCGATGTGATGACGCGCTTCCCCGAAGTCTCGCGTTGGCAGGCAGTGATTACCCGCGTCGAGCATAAAGATTTTTTAAGCGTAAACATCGCGGCGAGAGACGACGCTACACTTGCGACGCGCATTGCCGCCGCCATCCGCGACGGATTGAAATTTCACGCGGAGATTCGCTTCGTCCCCGAATCTGAGATAGCGCCCGACGCGCCGCC
>JAVHOY010000110.1:2174-3745 GCA_036170295.1 bacterium | reverse complement strand
GTGGGCGAATCGTTTAAGGATATAAACAATATTCAAGTTAATCAACACACGCTCACGCGCTATGTGGATTGGAAAACCGTCCACGTTTTGCAAGCGCATAAAGTGACTTTGCCCAATTGGATGACTGTATTGATTGAATCCGATTCCAATCCGCTGGTATTTGCAGGCGAGAAGAACGGTCAGCGCGTAGCCGCTTTAAGTTTTGATTTACGAGAAAGTGATTTGCCTTTGCAGATCGCGTATCCCATTTTATTTTCCAACCTGATTAATTATCTCGCGCCGCCCAGCGCTTTTGATTCGTCTCAGTCTTTGCAAGCGGGGGAGAGTCTCGTCATCGCTCCGCAAACGGACGCAAAACAAGTCGTTGTCGCTTCGCCGTCGAATCAACTTTACACGCTTGCGCCCGGTCAAAATATTTTCAGCCAGACGAACGAACTTGGTTTTTATGCGGTCAACTTCGTGACCGAAAATTCAAAGCGCGTCGAATATTTCGCCGTCAATCTTTTTGATTCAGGCGAATCGAATATCGCTCCGCGCGCGGAATTGCACATCGGCAGTCAGGCTGTCGCTCCCGCTGTGTCGAAACAAGTCGGCTTGCTTGAATTGTGGAAATGGTTGGCTGGTCTTGCGTTAATTATTTTGATGATCGAGTGGCAAGCGTTTCATCGCAAACCAATATTTACGGCACGGTCATCTTAAAAACGGTTGACCACGCGCTCCAAATGCCCGCCATATTTTTTGCGCGGACGCGCCAGTAGTAAATTCCCTTTGGCATAGAAGCAATTTGATAAATTGTATCGGAGCGCAGCGTTGACCATTCTGGGCTGGAGAAGTTGGCGTTGTTGTCAATGTCAATTTGATATCTTGTGGCGTTGTAAATTTTTGTCCAAGTGAAATCAAAGCGCGCGCTTAATGTCGCGTTGTTGGGCGGATTGATTAAATTTGGCGGAAGAATAATCGCGGGGGGTAATGTCGCGGTGGGTGTGAATATCGCGGGCGTAGCGGTTGCGGTCGGCGTGAAAAATTGGGTGGGCGTGATTGTCGCGGCGGGAGTTATATCGCCTAACGCGTACTCGTCAATCAAAACATTATCGCGTGTGAAAAATTGAAATTTCATCGTCGTGTTAGTTGCTTCCACGCGCATTGCGCCGTAATTTTTGTTGTAGCGCATTTGCGTTTCGGGCAGCGCGGGTTTGAAACTGTATAGCGAAGCGCCGCCCGCGCCGTTTACGAAATATGGAAGTCCATTGACGAGAAGTCTTTCGTAATCGTGATCGTGACCGGCAAGCACAACGTCCGCGCCCCATTCTTTGAATTGCCATTGCATAAACGCAACCGAGCCGTGCTGCCCTGAAGAGTAAGGCGCGTAATGCGTGACCACAATGTTGTATTGCGACGTAGAGGCTGCCAATCTATTTTTAAGCCATTTGGCTTGCGGCGATGCGCTGGTATTTCCTTGCGGTTCGTCTTTGATGCTGTCTAAAATAAAGAAGTGAAGATTGCCGTATGTGAATTCATAAAATCTTTCGTTGCCCGGCAAGTTAAAATAATTTGTGTGCGCGTTCGCGCTG
>JAVHOY010000110.1:0-2074 GCA_036170295.1 bacterium | reverse complement strand
TGTAAGAAAGATTGTGTCTTGCGCGTCAGTCACGCAGTAATCAGTAATCAGTAATCAGTAATCAGTAATCAGTTCTTAAAGGAATTTAAATTGTCCGAACCTATTGAACGTCCCTCTCTTGTTCAAACCTATACCCGCAGTTTTGATCCGCTTAAGAATCGCAACCTGCGAATTTATCTCGGCGGGCAAGCCGTTTCGCTGCTCGGCACATGGATGCAAGCCGCCGCGCAAAGCTGGGTGGTCTGGGAATTAACTCGTTCCGAAAGTTCGCTGGGCATTGTGGTCATGCTCAACTCGCTGCCGCTTTTTCTGCTTGCTCCATGGGCGGGCGGCATCGCGGATCGTTTTAATCGGCGCATGATTCTTTTGGTCACGCAGACCATCGCGATGCTGCTTGCGTTTTCGCTCGCGTTTCTTGTGCAGACTCATCTTGTGCAGATTTGGCATATTTATATTTTCGCGTTTATTCTCGGCACAGTCGGCGCATTGGATTTTCCCGCGCAACAGGCGTTCATCGGCGATCTTTCCGGCATGAGTCAGATACGTCAGGCGATTACGCTTAATGTGATGGGCTTGCAAGTGGCGCGCATGTTGGGTCCCGCAATCGCAGGCATTCTCTTAAAAGCGGTCGGTTCTGCGGCGGCGTTTTGGATTAACGGCGTTAGTTTTATGTTTGTGTTGTTGAGTATCTTCATGGTGAAATCGCATCAGCAAGAAATTCATAAACGCGACAGTGGACGCGGTCAATTCCGCGAGACGTTGGATTACATCCGCTCGCAACCGCGCATGGTGGATTTGTTAATCTTCGCGTCGCTGGTGACTTTCTTCGGACTCTCGATTATGAACATTCTCCCCGCAGTAGCCGATCAAGTATTGCGCGGCGATTCGCAAACATTTGGATTGCTGTTTGGCGCTTCAGGCGCAGGCGCGCTTGTTTCCACTTTGTTTTTGCTTCCGCTTTCTCAATCAGCCAAACGCATCGGGCGCATTGTCGGCGGCGCGGCAATCTGGATGGGGACATTCTATTTGCTGCTTTCGCGTTCCACTTGGCTGCCGCTTTCAATGGCGGCTATCTTCCTGGTCAGTCTCGGCGCGCCGTTGGTATTGACCACTGGACTTGGCGTGATGCAACTCCTTGCGCCCAGCGGTATGCGCGCGCGAATCATCAGCCTATTTACCATGTTGACTTTTGGCTTGCAGCCGCTCTCTTCTCTGTTTATTGGCTACACTGCGGAACTTCTTGGCGCGCAGACGATCATCATGATTAATTCCATCTGTCTTATAACCGGCGCAACGCTGATGTTGATTTTCCGCAACGGCTTGCGTCAATGGGAGTTGAAACCGTTGGCTGAGCCGATACTTTCATCGCAAGAAAAAGCGCATACGCATTAGCGATCTTTTTAGAATTTTATGCGACATTGATCGTTGAGCATAGCAAAAGTTTTTGGCAAATAATAACCTTCATGCGCGCAAGATTGACATAAAACGAAATCGTTGATGCGCGTTTCGCGCTCGTTCATAATCTCCTCGCCGCACACATCGCAGTTGACGCGCATTCCCGGTCGCGAGATGATTTTTTCGATGGATATATTTAACGCCACTTCCTGAATGTTCAGCATTTCTTCATCGGGCATCGTTTGATACGCTTTCATCTGCGCGAAGTAATGACGCGATTCTTCTGGAGCGAAAATACAGGCGCGTTCGCGAATATCCAATCGCGGCGCGACGCGGATTGCGCGTCCCGTTGTTGTATCCACAAAGGCGGCGGCGACTTTTCCGTAATCTTCCACGCGCAAGGTGCGATGACCAAACGCGCAACCCGTCGCGGCAATGACGCCGTCCACGAAACAGCCGTCCGTTTCGCTGATGACGAATAATTCTTTTTTTGCAGGCGGTTCGCTAAAACCAAGCGCGCTCATGCCCGCCAATCCAATCCGCACGCCGAGTATCTGGCGCGGACAAAGATGCATGTGGTCGCGGGATGAAAGTTCAAGTAGTTGTTGAATGTCCATATCATTTCTCCAGTCGCGCGAATGAGACTGAGTTATCGTTTCATCGCATGGCATGTGTGGCA
>JAVHOY010000109.1:0-3755 GCA_036170295.1 bacterium | reverse complement strand
GCCACGCTTTCATTTTGGGACGCGCGCTTTTTACTCCCATTTTTTGTGATCGCTGTCTTTGTGTTATTAACATCCGGCGTCAAGTGGCATGAGATTCGCCGCGCGTTTTTGTTTATCGTCGGCTTTGTTTTCTTCTTTGCCATACTCACATTCCTCACAGGTCGCGGCGGAACTGAAGTTTATAAGCAGGAACATTTAATCCGCGAATTCAAAGCCTCATTCTCCATTCTCGGCTGGACTCCCACGCTGAAAGTGACCGTTGAGCGCGCTTTCTTTGCGGTCAGTCAGTTGGTGCGCGTCTCCAGCATCGCGGTGATGACGATTCTCATCCCGTATTCGCTCGACCCCGCGCTATATGGAATTACATTCAAGGGAATCGGACTGCCCGATAAATTCGCGTACGCTATGGATTTGACGATGCGCTTCATCCCCACGTTTGGGCGCGATTTCCAATTGACGATGGACGCGCAACGCGCGCGCGGCTACGAGCTGGATAAGATCAGCGGCGGAATCATCCAGCAGGTGAAGAAGCTCGGTCCCATTTTTGTGCCCGTCACCATTCACGCGATCATCGCCAGCGAAGATATTATTGACGCGATGGATTTGCGCGCCTTTGGCGTTGGTCCGCGCACATGGCTGGATGTGTTGACTTACCAAACCCGCGACAGGATTTTGATCGCGTTTGGCGCGTTGATATTAATCGCGTCAATTGTTATGGGAATTATGGGCTACGGATCATTCTGGGTCCCCGATGCGTTGCTGCGGATGTTCGGATAATTTTTTCTTCCGCAAAATATAATGAGCGGCGGTCGGCATACCATGATGCAATTACGCCCCTTGTCACGAAAATAAACACAGATATAATTGCCTTCGTTCAAAAAAACATTTTCCTTATAAGGAGCAAATTCCATGACCCACATTATTACCAGCTTATGCGTTCGCGATCGCGGTTGCATCGAAGTCTGTCCGGTTGAATGCATCGTTCCCGGTCAACCCGTCGCTCAATATCCTTGGATGTACATAGACCCCGACACCTGCATTGACTGCGGCGCTTGTGTGCCTGAATGTCCATACGCCGCCATCTTCCCCGAAGATGAAGTTCCCTCCGCCTACACCGCTAAGGGCGGCGAGTACATTAGCAAAGTTGGGCTCACCGGTCACTACGAAGGCTCGAATCACAACGGCAAACAGGTTGTGCTTGAAACCACCAAACAACTCGCCGCCGGCGAAACCGTAGACCTCACTCCAGATATTCAACAAAACTACGCATACTTTAAATCTGGCACAGGCTACAACGCAAAAGACCAAGATCAAGGCGTGTAAGTTTACGCAATTAAAAAGACTCTAAAGGTTTCCAAAACCTTTAGAGTCTTTTTTTTATTGATTGACTGCCGCGCTAAAAATTTCATCCCCAATATATTTTGCAAGCGGAATGTTATCTTCTTCCAATGTGATTACCAGCGCCAACGGCGCGCCGCCCCAATCAGGCAGCGCGCCTGCCAGCAGCCATGTGACGGTTGAAACGCTTTCTTGCGCCTGCCCGACCTGCCGCCAATACGGTTTACCTTCCACGATGTGAGACGACGCGGCTTCACGCGCCGCTTCAAGTTGAATTGCGCGCGCGGGTTGGTTCTCGTTCAAAAGCGTAACCCATCCCTGTTCAGGCGCGTTGATCGCGGTTGTGATGCGCGGCGCGGGTTTCATGCCGTCGTTACTTAACGCCGCGACGATCAAACTGATTTGCAAAGGACTGGCGCGCAAGTTTTTTTCTGACGCGCTAAAATCAAGCGGGATATTTAATTTCGGCGCTTCAAACAAACCCAATGCGCGATAATATGCGTTCAATTTTGAATCATTGAGCGGCGCGTTGTCTTTATACAACAAAGGAATTAACAATTTCCCAATGGGATACAAACCTTGCGCGGCGCGATTGACCAGCGGCGAAGATTGATCTTGCGCGAGCGATGCGCCTGCCGCGTCTAATTGATTCGGATCGTAACTTGGATGCGAAGCCATGATAAGAATTTCGCCCGTTTTTGCGTTCATCAAAACGATTGCGCCTGTATGCTTGCCTAATAATTGATCGGCTTTGGTTTGCAACGCGAGACTTAAACTCAAGCGCGCATCCAAACCTGGCGGAGGCGTTCCATACAGCAAGCGATCCCACCAAACGAGACTGGCGGGATTTCCTTGCAAGCCGCGCAGATAATCATCAAGCGCAAATTCCAATCCCGCTTGTCCAAAAACAGGATGTGTATAGCCGGTCACGGGCGCGAGATCGGGATAGAGATAAACGCGCGCGTAGGTTCCGCTTTCGCCTCTTGTGATATTGATCGGTTGATTATTTCTATCCAATAAATCTCCGCGCGGCACATAGCGATCCGCGATGGCGCGACGCGGATTGTCGGTGCGGTTGAGCAAATCGGGCGCGCGAACAAACGCCCACCATGCGGACGCCAGCGCGGCGGCAAAGAGTCCCAGCGTGAGAATTCCCGCTAGAATTGTATAAGGGCGCGGGTCTTGTAAGGGCGCGGGTTCATTGTCTTCTTTATTGCTGATGACCAGCAAAATCAATAAGGCAATATAAGATGTTAATAACGACGATCCGCCGTAAGATACAAAAGGCAGCGTCACGCCTGTCAATGGCAGTAAACGCAAGTTGCCGCCGATGATGAGCAGACTCTGAACGCCGAGATAACTGACCACGCCCGCAGCGAGATAGCGGCGAAATCTATCCGCGGCGCGCAAAGACGCGATCAGCCCTCGCGCAAGGATCAGCCCGATGAGCGCAAGCAGTCCCAACGTCCCGACCAGTCCCGTTTCTTCCGCGATGGCGGCGAAGATAAAATCGGAAATAGCAACGGGTACGAGCGATGGGCTTCCAAGTCCGAGTCCGCGTCCTAGAATTCCGCCGTTTGCAATTGCCAGCAGCGACTGCACGATCTGATACGAATTGCCCGAAGGATCGCTCCATGGGTTGAGCCAGCCGTCTACGCGGATGCGGATAATGTCAATGTAGAAATATCCCAACGCCAGCGTGAGGGTTAAGAAAATTGCCGCGCTTAATAAGATGCGGCGTTTGCCTGTGGCGAGGAAAAGAATGACGGTGAATATAAAAATAAAAATAGACGCGGTGCCGAGATCGCGTTGAACGATCAGAAGTAAAAGCGCCAGCCCTGTGACGACGAGCGTTGGGATTAAAAGCGCGCTCCGTAAAAGCGATACATAGACGCGGTCTGCGAGATACGCGGAAAGATAAATGACGAGTAAAAGTTTGAGCGGCTCGGAAGGTTGAAAGTAAACGCCGCAACATCCCAGCCATAAACGCGGACCTGCGCCAAGCGGATTTGTGCCAAAGATCAAAGTCAGCGCGGTGATGAATAATCCGCTGGTCAGCAATACATATTTGTATTGTCGCAGAAAATTGAGATTTTGCGGGACGTACAAGGCAAGGACGAAAATGGCGACGCTGACGCTTAACCAAATGGTTTGTCGAATTCCAAAGGATTCGTCGAGCCGCCAGATGGCGAGCAGTCCCCATCCGCTGAGCAGCGCCGCCACCGGCAATAGATATGGATCGCGTTCGGGCAAATGTTTGATCGTTGCGCGGTGCGCGATGATAGTTAATACGACCCAAACAAAAAATCCCGCCCAATGCGAGAACCTGTAATCCACATCCCATTTGCGCTCGCGCACAGCCGGGGAGAGGGTCAGGATGATGGAGTTGATGAAGAGAAAGAGTCCCGCCCAGCGTA
>JAVHOY010000108.1:11543-16600 GCA_036170295.1 bacterium | reverse complement strand
GACTAACTTCGGTGGAGGTTGCCAGCGCTTTCGTCCGGTCTGCCACGCGCTGTTCCAATGTGCCGATCAATTCGCGCAGACGGCTAGCCATGGTGTTGAAAGCGTTGGCAAGTACGCCAATCTCATCCTCTCTTTGAATCTGAGCCTTGATCTCAAGATTTCCTGAAGTGATATTTCCTGCAATAGACACAAGTTCCGATATTGGATTGACGATGCTTCTTGTAATCAAAAACGCGATGCCTGCCGCGACCAACACGCTCAGAATCATCAAACCAAGCGTAACGGCAAACGCCTGATTTGCCGGCTGTAGCGCTTCGCTTTGATCATGCTCAGCCATGAGCGCGACTTGTAATTCTGGAATCCAGAGATATGCGCCAAGCACAGGTACATTTCTGTAATCATTGTAGAGACTGGAACCTGTGGTTTTTGATCCGATAATGGCTGTGACGCCGGGTGTGCGGATATAGGTTTCGCCGATCTTTGCGTCAATAAAACGCGACTTGCTTAATAATGCGTAATTTTCTCCCACCAAATAGGTCTCGCCTGTTTCACCCAACCCGGTTTTTTCACCCATGATCTTATCCACTACCGCCAGGTTGGCGCGTCCAGCGATTACTCCAATGATCTCGCCAGCCTCGTTTTGGATTGGCTGCGAAAAAACGATCGAATAAGTTCCCAGCGCCACGTCATAAGCGGGAGGCGCGGTATAGGACGCTTTGACGCCTTCATGAAAATAGGTTTGGTTCTTGGCGATCTTTCCCTCTTGCGATTCTCTCGTGGACAACAGAATTGTTCCGTTTTTATCCATGAGGAATATTTCATCAAAGTATCCGGCAGATTTATCCAGTTCGTTTAATTTTGTTCGCAATGCCGTTTTGGCTGTGTCGGAATCCGAGGAACCTTGCAGGATCGAATTCGCACTGGCAAGCGAAGTTTTATCCTGCATGATAAATCCAAGGTTCACTTGCAATTCAGAAATCCATGAACTAATTTCATTGGCTTTCAACTGGGCTACAGACCCCAATTGTTCAAACGCCGCGGCTCTTAAGCCTTGCGAGTTGAGCAACCCTGAGACAATGCCCGTCAGAAGCACGGGCAACGACGCCAGCAAAATAAAAGTGATCAGCAAGCGGTTGCGAAGCGATAACGTTCGGCGGTTTATATTTGCCTTCTTGTTTCGCGCGGCTTTGCCGTTGCTCTCAGGTATAGCGTTGATGGTCATTACAGCCTCCAAATTATATTGAACAAATATCAGGCGCGTGTTATTTCTAAAAAAAAACAATAAGTAAATAAAAATAATTGCAGATCGAATCTTGTTGCGTTGATTGAGTACAGATACAGTCACCCGCGCAAGACGGGCGACTGTATCCTTTAAAAAATTCTATTTGACAATGAACTCGTTGGTAAACAGAGATTTCACGTCCACCGCAGAGGGAATAAAGCCGCCCGCCAGTAGAATATCCGCTGTGTTTTGCCAGACATTTGCATCCATCCAGCCGATGGGTTGATCGCCAGTGTCAATGACGGGAATTTCAGCCTTCATCATTCCCGTTTCTGTTTTTGCGTCCAGTTTTGGATCGTATTTAAGGGTAGCTGTTACCGCTTCATCTGCATGTCCCAAAGCGTATTGGTAGCCGCGTAAAGTAGCGCGCACAAATCGCGCTGTGAGGTCGGGATTTTTTTTGATGAAGTCTCCGTTTGCGAAAATCAAGTTGGCGTAGCTATCCATGCTGTAATCGCTGTAATAAATGGCGTTGAGTTCAACGCCACGCAGTTGCGCTTTAACGGGATCTTCTGTTCCAAACATGGCAGCGTCAACATTTGTCTTGCCAGATTGCAGGTCATTGACGATCGGGTCTGCAAAATCTCTGGCTACAAATTTGATCTTGCTGGTATCAACATTGAGATTCTTCAGCATAGCCATCAGTTGAACATTCTCTATGTAATTTGGATCTCCTGTTTCAATGCCGACAGTTTTGCCTTCCAGGTCTTGCGGAGTGGTAATGCCAGCCTCTTTCAGCGATCCTAAAAACCAGGGGCTTTTGCGGAATATCGTGCTGACGGCTATAACATCCTGTCCTTTTGAGCGGGCGACCACCATGTTCGTTCCTCTGGAAATACCAAACTGGGCGCGGTTTTCGGTCACTTCTTTGACTGAGTCTATACCGTAACCGCCTGCCACCAATTTAACGTCAAGATTTTCATCGGCGTAATAACCTTTTTCAACCGCCAGATAAAATCCTGCATATTCAGTTGTATGAAGCCAGGCAAATTGCATGGTCACTTTATCCTTTGGCGCGCTGGCTTTGCCGCCTCCGCAACCCGATATCAAGACGGCAAGCAGGACCAGAACACTGAACCAACGTACTGACAACTTTGTTTTCATAATATATCTCCTTTGGGTGAAACTCTATAATGATTGGGTTGTAAATCATCTAATGCACAGATTTAGCGCTGGCTATAATCGGCAACGATACGCTGAAGCGCGTCCCCTTATCCACTTCGCTTTCCACGCCGATCTGTCCGCCGTGCTGTTCTACAATGGATTTGACAATTGCCAGTCCAAGTCCGTTGCCTTCGGCTTCGCTGGAATTTCCGCCGTGCGCGCGGTAGAAACGATTGAAGATAAACGGCAAATCAGCGGCGGAAATTCCGTATCCGCTGTCCGAGATTTCGATCCGCAATTTTGAATCGGCGACGTCCGCTTTGAGCGCGATCGCGCCTGCGTCGGGCGTGTACTTGATGGCGTTGCCGACGAGGTTGCGTAACAGCTGATGTAATTGTAACGGGTCGCCGTTCAACATCGCGGGTTGTTTGAGCGACGCAAACGAAAGCGTTTGTTTTTTTATTTTTGCCTGCGGCGTAAATTCGTTGACGATCTCATCGAGAATTTTCCCCATGTCCACGGCTTCATGTTTTTTCGCGGCTTTCAAATCCATCTGCACGAGAGACATCATATTCTGTACCAACTCGTTCATGACTTGCGCCGAGCTTTGAATACGGCTGACAAATTCCTTCTGCTGCGCGTTGAGCGGTCCCGCCTGCTCAAGCAGCGCGCTAAAACCGCCGATGCTGGAAATCGGATTTTTCAAATCATGCGAAGCTGCCGCGATAAATTCATTCTTCAATTGTTCAAGGTCTTTGAAGCGCGTCACGTCATGCAAAATGGCGACTTGCCCGCCGTCTTCGATGGGCGTAATCAGCGCGGTGAATGTGCGCTGATCGGGCCAAACTATATCGCCAGATTTTGCGCCGCGTGAAATGCGAGCGCCGTCCAGCATGTTGATCAATCCATCGTAACCATGCCCTGCGGGCAAAGGCTGATTAAGGTTTGCTTTGAAATCTGTAAATAGTTTTTCGCCTTCGGGATTGAGCAAACTAAGATTGCCTTGCGCGTCAAACATCAGGATCGCTTCGGCGGCATACTTCAATACGGCAGCGAGACGTTTTTGTTCCTGCGCGGTGATGGCGTATAAACGCGCATTCTCAATCGCAATCGCCGCTTGGCTTGCAATGGCTTGCAAGAGCAGCAGGTGATCCGTATTAAAATAATTTTCTTCTTCGTGAGTGAGAATGAGCAAGCCGAGTAATTCCTTGCGCCCCAATAGCGGCACGATCAGCGCCGAATGAATATGCGGATCTTTTACATCCGTCTTCCAAAGCGGATCGTTATGCGCGTCGGCGACGACCAAGCCCTGAAGCGACGCGCCAATATGCGCGATCAAACTTTCTGGAATGATCATTTGTTCTTGCGCGGCTTTGTTCAAAAGCGAAACCTGATAACTTTGCGGCGCTTCATTTTCCGCGCCGAAGACGATCATATTGCCTTGAACAGCGCCGAGCGTTTCTACAGTGCGTTTGATTAAAATATGCGCGAGGTCTTTGATATCGGTGCGCGCGCTGAGTTCCTTGCCGATTTCGGGAAGCAAACTCAATTCTTTGTTGCGGCGGCGGATCGCGTCTTCGGCTTCTTTGACGCGCAATTTTGTTCCAATGCGCGCCATCAGTTCGTGGCGGTCAAAGGGTTTGGTGACGTAATCGTCCGCGCCCAAATTCAAGCCTGATTGGATGTCCGACGAGTCCAACCGCGCGGCGGTCAGAATAATAACGGGGATGAAACTCACGGTTGCGTCGGCGCGGATTTCTTCCAACACGGTAAAGCCGTCTTTACGCGGCATGTCCACGTCCAGCAAAACAAGGTCGGGATGTTCATCGTGAATTTTTTCCAGCGCTTCGATTCCGTCTCGCGCGGCGACACATTCGTAGCCTTCATATTCGAGGTAGCGCGTCAGCAGCGTCACGTTATCGGGCCTGTCGTCGGCTACAAGGATTTTGAATTTTTTATTTTCCGCCGCTGTCATTTTTTTTGTAGGGCGAGCGGAATGTTTTAATTCTTCGATTGCGCGAGCGGCGATTTGGCAAATACGTTCGGGGCGCACGGGCTTGATGATGACTTCGGTTACCTTCAAACGGTGCGCGGTGACTTTCAAGCCAGGCACATCGTATGCGGTGACAAGGTAAGTGAAAGCGGGTTTGCCGTTGGGGTGACTCAGCGCCTTTTCAATCAATTCCAACCCGGTCATTTCGGGCATGATCATATCGGTGAACAGAATATCCACGCCGCTGGCATTGATCTTTTCGAGCGCTTCATGTCCGCTTGTGGCTGAGCTGACTTTTACGCTGGGACCAATCTGAGTCAGCGCGCGCGCAAGCGTTGTTGCGGTGTTGGGATGATCGTCCACGACAAGGATGCGGACAGGTTTTTCTGTGGGGGGGGATTCTTGGGGTGTCATCGTCAGTATTTTCATTGAAAATCATTTTCTCAACGATAGACATAGGACTAGGAAAGTTTGCGAAAGTTGGCGCGCCTCATTTCCAATTTAATCGCTGATGTTCGCGCTACAAAAACATCCACCACAGGGAACACGGAGTCCACAGAGGCATAAAAAGGTTTTTCTCTGCGCGCTCTGGGGTAAACCTGCGTAACATCAGTTAATCAGCAATAAAGCGGTAGCCCAACCCGCGCACGTTGATCAAAAAATCGGGGTTGTGAACGT
>JAVHOY010000108.1:3649-11443 GCA_036170295.1 bacterium | reverse complement strand
ATAAAGCGGTAGCCCAACCCGCGCACGTTGATCAAAAAATCGGGGTTGTGAACGTCCTGTTCGATGGCTTGTCGCAGTTGGTGAATGTGCCACTTGGCGAGTTCTTGCGCTTCATGCGCGTCGGCTTGATAGCCCTGCGCTTCCGCGACGAGCGTTTGATAACTGACCACGTTTGGAGAATGTCTCGCCAACACCAGCAAATAATCAAACGAAGTCTGCGCGATGTTAACCGTTTGCTCGTTGACAATCAGGCAGCGTTTGTGCAAATCCAAAACGAGCGCGCCGCGTTTGAGAAAACGATCCGCGCCGACGTTAATGCGCGGCAGCGGACCTGTATCTCCGTTGCTCAACCCTTTGAGCTCGGCTTGCAAGGCTTCGATCTGCCGCGTGATTTCCAATTTTCGTTTTTCTTTTTGCTGACGCTCGATAATTTTTTGCGCGCGTTCGATGATGGCTTGCGGTTTGAGCGGCTTGAGCAAATAATCGGTGGCGCCGTTGCGTAAGGCTTCTACAGCAGAGTTGACGTCAGGTTGAGCGGTGAAGAGTACAACCGGCAAAGCGGGATAACTATTGTGGATGAGTTTTAGCGCGTCCAAGCCTGCGATGCCGGGCATACGCAAGTCCATGAAGACCAAATCAAAATTTGTGGTTTCAATAAAAGAAAATCCTTGATCGGCGTTTTCGGCGGTGGTGGCTTCAAAACCGGCTTGCTGTAAAATGCGCGCAAGACTTTGCCTGATGGCGATCTCATCGTCAATGATCAGAATATGCCCCGTACTCATAGTATTTCCCCGTTATTGATGGGCAGCCAGATTTTGAAGGTTGCGCCGTTCACGCTGTTATTTTCCGCGACAATACGCCCATGATGTTTGACGATAATATCGCGCGAGATAGTCAAGCCCAACCCCGTTCCGCTTTGTTTGTTGGTGACGAAGGCGTCAAAAATAGCGGGTAGTAATTTGGCGGGAATTCCGCATCCCGTATCTGAAACGCTGATAAGAATTTCGTCCGCGCCTTTTAAAAACTCGGAGCTCACTTTAAGGACACCGCCGTCCGTCATGGCTTCGGCGGCGTTCATAAACAGATTAAGAACCACCTGTCTTATTTGATCTGAAAGCGCGGAAATGACGGGTAGATTGGAGTCGGGATGAAATTCAAACGCGATTCGGTTATGGCGTAGATGAGTTGAAACAAGCGCGTACACATCTTCCACGATACTGTTGATTTGCGTGGGTTGAAAATCGTCCGCTTGAATGGGACGATAAGTGGCGCGCAGGCGTTCGATCAAACTTGCCATGCGCTCCGATTCTGCCAGCACAATATCGAGGTCTTGCTTTCCCTGCGCTGAAATGTTCGTCTCTTCCTTCAATAAGAACAAAGCGTTTTGAATGGCTTGCAACGGATTATTCAATTCGTGCGAGACGGTGGCAAGCAGGCGTCCCATGACGGTAAGGCGCTCGTTTTGCATGAGCTGGCTGCGAATGGCTTTTTCTTGTTGCAGAGAAATTTGCAGGCTTTTGTACAAATCCGCTTTTTGCAAAGCCACCGCGAGTTGATCTGCGACCGCGCTGACCAGTTGAATATCGCGCTGGGATAAATGCTTGGGTGGAATTTGTTGAATATCCAAAAGCCCCAGAATCTCTTTGCCGATCTTGACCGGCACAGTCAGTTCCGATTTAATATCGGGCAGCAACGGGTTGCGAATGAAGGGCATGGCGTCATCCACGTTATTGGTGAAGAATGCTTCGCCCGTCTCGGCGGTATAGCCGACAATCCCTTCGCCCAATGCGAGATGATGTCCCTGCGCTTTGAACTGCGCGCCGATCTTGCCGCTGCCCGCGCGCATGACAAAATTTCCGCTTTCAGAGTCGGCGACAAAAATTTGCACATAATAATAGTCAAAGTTTTTTTGCAAGAGTTCGACGGTGTCTTGTAAAAGATCGTCCGGCTCAAGCGACGCCGCCAAACCTTTATTGACGCGGTAAAGCGCGTTGGTTTCTTTCAAGGCTTGCTGTGTGCTTTCCAGTAAGCGCCCGTTCTCGATGGCAATGGCGGCTTGTATGCCAAGTTGGCTGAGCAACTTAATATCGTTAGGCGTAAACGCGTACGGCTGACTGCTTTGAACGCTGATGGTGCCGAGTTTTTGTTGTCCGCTGCGAACAGGCGCAACCATCAGCGAACGATAGATGGGATTAGTTCCCAGTTTAATAAAACGCGGATCGGTATTGACGTCGGCGATGCTGACCGTTTCTCCGCTGATGACAACCTGCCCCGCGATTCCTTCGCCAAAACGAATACTTTTTTTGTCGCCTTCGCCATTGAAGCCGGCAACCGCTTCAGAAACAAGATTCTCTTCTTTCTCATCAAGTAAATGAATCACGGCTTGCTCGGCATTGGAGATCAAAAACTTGGCGGAAGCGACGATTAAATTCAGAACATTGTTTAACCCAATGCGTTCGGTTTCGCCCAACGATTGCGCGATCTCCGCCAGAGTTTGCGCCTCGCGCAGATGATGTTGACTTTCAATATCTTGCAGCGTATTCCACATCGCTAAAGCGATCTGGTTGCCGGCTTGTTCGGCGCGAGACAATTCCTCTTGCGTGAATTTGCGCTGTTCATAAAATCCTACGATGGCAGCGCCGAGTTGATGCTCGCCGTAAATCAAGGGGATGCTGACAAAAGTTTTTTCAGAAAACTTAGCGACAAGGCTCGCGTTTACAATAGGCGAGTTTGAATAGTCTTCAACGACAACGACGCGCTTTTCCTGCAAAGTGGTGGCGGTGAGATTTTTTTCCTCTTTTGGATATTTCAGGTTTAGAAAAAACGAATTGGTTTTATTGTTGGTGGCAACCGGAAAGACTTGTTCCCTAATTGGATCCCAGCGTGTGATGTAACAGCTGTCCGCTTCAAGCAAAATGGCAATGTCGGCGGTAAGCGTTTGCGCCATTTCTTCAAAATCCTGCGCGGCGATGATGGCGTGGGTCATATCGTTCAACAATTCAAGAAAGCGTTCATGCGCGCGCAGTTGCGCTTCTGTGCGGCGATTTATTTCAAATCTTTGCCGCATGTACCCAACGCTTATTCCAAAAACTATCAGAATGAACGTCCCTAATAAAAAACCGTTTCCTGTAACGGTATCCCATCCAAGTCCCTTAAGGATGATGAGAAAGAAAAAATTAAAAGCCGTCGCAACCAAAACAGCGGCGATTCCGCCCGCAACGCCAAAGTACCAAGCCGCTATAAAAATGGGAAATCCGCTTAAAGAGATAATCGCCGGACCAAAATGATCAAATGACAAAACGGCGCCAGCCAAATAAGATATGACTGAAAATACAAAGATATGCCATTTCGCTTGCGGAGATTGGAGATATTCGTTCATTATTTTTTTGATGAGTTTGTTTACCCGCGTTATTATAATGCGCCAGACCCGCGTCCTACATTGTGGATTCCTTGTAAATCATCCATGCTGTCGCGTTAAAAAAGGCGGCTCTAATAAGAACCGCCTTTCCTTTACTATTTACTTGACTACATTTTCTACTTAGCGTATTCAGTCGCCCGCGTCTCGCGGATCACCGTCACGCGGATTTGACCGGGATATTGCATGGTCTCTTCAATCTTCTTGGCGACGTCGCGCGCCAGCCGCGCGGAAGCGAGGTCGTCAATCGCCTCAGGCTTGACGATGATGCGGACTTCGCGTCCCGCTTGAATGGCGAAGGCTTGCTGCACGCCTTCAAACGAGATTGCCATTTCTTCCAGCGAGCGGATGCGCTTGATGTACGCTTCCAAATCTTCGCGCCGCGCACCGGGTCGCGCGCCTGAGATCGCGTCCGCAGATTCGGCGATGATGGCTTCCACAGTTTCCTGATCCACTTCATGGTGATGCGAAGCGATCGCGTTGATGACAACGGGATGAACTCCGTAGCGCTTACAAAACTCCGCGCCGAGTCCCGCGTGTGTGCCATCCTGATTATGATCCATCGCTTTGCCAATATCATGCAGGAAGCCGCCTTGCTTTGAAAGCTCGACATTCGCGCCGAGTTCCGCCGCGAGAATGCCCGCGAGTTTGGAAACTTCCACCGCGTGCGCCAGTTGATTTTGCCCGTAGGATGTGCGGAACTTCAAACGTCCCATCATGCGCAACACTTCGATATGCAAACCCGTCACGTTGGCTTCATACGCGGCTTGCTCGCCCGCTTCGTTGATAATCTTCTCGACGGCTTTGGTTTCGTCCTCGATAATTTTTTCGATGTGCGCGGGATGAATACGCCCATCCAAAATTAATTTTGCCAACGAGCGCCGACCAATCTCGCGGCGGACAGAGTCGAAGCATGAAACGGTAACGGAATCGGGCGTATCGTCCACGATCACATCCACGCCTGCGGCTTGCTCAAAGGCTTTGATGTTGCGCCCATTGCGTCCGACGATGCGTCCCTTCATTTCTTCGCTGGGAAGCATGACAACGGCGCGGGTGACTTCCGCAACATGCTCGGACGCCACGCGCTGGATCGCGTCCGCGATGAGTTTGCGCGCGCGCTTTTCGCCTTCTTCGCGCGCTTCCGCTTCAATCTGGCGGATGATGCGCGCCATGTCGCCGCGCGCCTCTTTTTCTACGGAGGCGAATAAATCTTTGCGCGCGTCCTCCGTTGTCATCTGCGCGATGAGTTCCAGTTTTTTGAGTTGGTCTTCATATAACTTGTCGGTATCGTTGGCGCGTTTGTCAATTAAAGATTGACGTTTATTTAACGTTTGTTCGCGCTGCTCAATCTTGTCAAAGCGGACGTCCAACTCGCCGCGGCGTTTATCGAGCCGTTCTGTTTCTCGGTTCAGTTCGACGCGGCGCACTTTCATTTCCGCTTCGGAGGCTTGCACGATCTTGGTCGCGTTTTCGCGCGCGCCGCTTTCGATCAATCGCGCTTGCGTGTTTGCGGCTTTCAAAATATCGTCGGCTTTATTCTGTTTTGAGTTTGCCGATTGCTCGGATTGATAGCGGTGAAAAAAATATCCTGCCGCAACGCCAATGGCGAGCGCCAAAATGGCGGTAATAAGAAGAATGATCGGGCTCATAATATGTCCTCGTCTTCGTCAGGTTGAGATTCCGCGCGCGTTTCGCTCCAAATTTTGGAGACGGTCGGCGCAATGACGGAATATGAAAATCCGCGACGGGCAAGAAACTCGCTTAACTTTTTACGAAACTCAACCCATTCGAGGTCTTTGAATCGAGCGGCGCGTTTTTGCGCCGCCGCGTAAGCGAGGGCGTCTTCATCCACTGCGGATAGAGACGCTTGAATTGCTTCGTCGTCGAGTCCTTTTTGACGGAGTTCAACCGTCAAGGCTCGTTTACTGCGCGGACGGAATGTATTGCGATTTTCCACCCACGCTTGGGCAAATTCATTGTCGTTGGCAAGCCCTGCGTCGCGGAGTTTTTGAAGCGTCTCTTCAATCGCTTCTTCAGAAATCTCATGCTTGAGCAGGTTTTGTCGTATTTCTTTTTCGGAACGCGCGCGGTAGCTGAGGAAGAGCAGGGCTTGTTGATATGCCCGCTCGCGCGTATCCTCGTCTAACAACTTCGCAATTTTTTCGTCGTCGAGCTCGTCGCCGTTTTTTAACCATGCGGCGGCGATGCGCGCCAACCCAAAAGCGAATTCTCCGTCGAGATCAATATTCACCCGATTAGGATTCTTCTTTTGAACCACGATAGCGGTTATCTTTTTCATAATTTTTTGTAAGTCAGATTGGCAATCCGACTTACACTTAAAAACGCACAGCCGAGCGCTCCGACGAATCGGTTCTCGGCTGTAGGAAAATATCTGGGTTTTCTGATCAATCTCGCGTTATCAATAGGCGCGGGAGATATGTCAAATTAGGCGACGAGTTAAATGGTCGCGTTCGGCGCATGGATGGCGTGAAGCCAATCTTCTTTTTTTAAACTTCACAAAATAACTCCCAAAATCGGGAGAGAAAGCGTGCGCTAATTTCCAGTCAATTTCAATCTATGCCGAGAACGGCGGATGTTTTTTATCTTTAGTCTTATAACTTCTTGGATTATACATGAATTTTAAGATTTTTAACGCTGTTTTTCAAATGAAACACCCGCGCGCCAGACTTCGAAAAATCTCATTTCTGAAAATTTGTGATACCTTTTGAGGGTCTTCGCCAGACGATTGCGGCTATTCTTGCTTTACCGCAAATTTGCCGACATACATTGCATCTTCGCGGTGAATCTCAAAAATGGAGTTGCGACATGAAAAAAAATCCGAACAAATTATGGATCGTTGCTTTTGCGCTTGGTTGGCTGGCTGATTTTCTTTTTTGGAAGAGGACCCCCGGCGTTAATTTTGCGATCTTCGCTGCGCTGTGTCTGCTCGCCGCGTTTTCTCTTTTGCTGGCGGATGGGCTTCGCCCGCGCCCTGCGACCTTGATATTGATTCTGCCTTTTATATTTTTTGCCGCCGTCACATTTGTCCGCGCCGAATCAATGACAAGTTTTCTCGCGGTTGCATTCACATTATTGATAATGGCGCTGATCGCAGTGTCTTATCTTGGCGGACGTTGGTACTTATACACGCTGACCGATTATTTTGGAAAAGCGCTGCACTTGTTGGGCAGCGTTGTGGCGCGTCCGATTGCGTTTATGAACAATGTTCGCAAGGAACAAAAAGAAGCGGGCGTTCAGCTTGCAAAATATAATTTCATGCCGATTGTGCGCGGCGTTGTCATTGCGCTGCCGATTGTCGCCATCTTCGCCGCGCTGCTTTCCTCTGCGGATGTGGTCTTCGGTCAGCAGTTGGGCAACATCCTCAAATGGTTCAAACTGGATAATCTGCCTGAGTTGATCTTCCGCTTTGTTTACATTGTTGTCATTGGGTATGCGCTTGCGGGCGTGATTCTTCACGCCGCGACTGAATCAAAAGATGAAAAACTTGCCAATGAAAATCAGCCTTTTATTCCGTCATTTCTCGGCTTTACAGAATCCACAATTATTTTGGGAAGCGTGATCGTTTTATTCGCCGCCTTTGTGGTAATTCAATTCCAATATTTTTTTGGCGGAAATGCAAATATCAACGTTGCGGGTTACACCTATTCCGAATATGCGCGGCGCGGATTTGGCGAATTGGTCGCCGTTGCATTCGTCGCTTTGCTCATGCTGCTGACGCTGAATTCCATCGTCAGACGCGAAACGGAATCTCAACGGAAAATATATTCAAGCTTAGGCGTTGCGCTGGTCGCGCTGTTGCTGGTGATGCTGTTCTCCGCGTTCAAACGTCTCAGCTTGTATGAAGCGGCTTACGGCTTCTCGCGCTTGCGCGCGTACACGCACGTCTTTTTAATCTGGATTGGATTGCTGTTGGTCGCAATCATTGCGCTGGAAATTTTCCGCAAGGAGCGCATGTTTGCTTTCGCCATGTTGATCGCCGCGTTTGGATTTGCGGCTTCGCTGCCTATTCTCAATGTGGACGCATTTATCGTCAATCAAAATATTCAGCGCGAACTTCACGCGCAGGCAAAAGACAGCGCGACGCTGGACGCAAGTTATTTTACGCAACTCTCCGACGACGCGATTCCGCCGCTTGTTTCCGCGTACCGCAATTCCGCGCTGCCCGATTCTATCCACGAGGAGATTGGCGCGGCGCTGGCGTGCATCCACTACGAGCGCGGAGATAACTCCCGCGATAAATCGTGGCAGGCTTTTCACTTATCCGCGTTCAACGCGGATGTCGCGCTGAAATCCATTCAAAGTGATTTGAAAAAATTCAAAATCAACAATACAAACTATCCCGTCATGGTCGCAACGCC
>JAVHOY010000108.1:0-3549 GCA_036170295.1 bacterium | reverse complement strand
AAAAGACCCCCGAGTCCGCTTGCGCGAAACCTCGGAGGTCTGACTATTTGACTAGCGACTAGCCAACTACAAAACTATTCTTTCACTTCGCCGTCAATCACATCGCCGTCTTTTGGCGCGGAAGATTCCCCGCCTTCGGGTTGCGCTTGCGCTTGACCTTGCGCCTCGCCTTGCGAATACAGTTGCTGGCTCAGCGCGTGGAAGGCGTTTTGCAGAGTCTCAGTCTGCAGCTTGATTTTGGCGACGTCGTCGCCTTGCGCGGCTTGCTTGAGATCGTTGATCTGCGTCTCAATCGTTCCGCGTTCCGCAGCGGGGACTTTATCGCCGAGTTCGCGCAATGCTTTCTCGGTTTGATAAATCAAGTTGTCCGCGTCGTTCTTGACTTGGATCGCTTCGCGGCGTTGTTTATCCGCGGACTCGTTTTGACGCGCTTCCTGCACCATGCGATCAATATCATTTTTGTTCAAGTTTGTCGAAGCGGTGATGGCAATCTTTTGTTCCTTGCCGGTGGCTTTGTCTTTCGCGGTGACGTGGATGATGCCGTTCGCGTCAATATCAAAAGTCACTTCCACTTGCGGGACGCCGCGCGGAGCCGGTGGGATTCCATCCAAACGGAATCTTCCGAGACTCATGTTGTCGCCTGCCATCGGACGCTCGCCTTGCAACACATGAATATCAACGGCGGTTTGATTATCCGCGGCGGTGGAATAGGTTTCCGTTTTGCGGACAGGGATCGTGGTGTTGCGTTCGATCATCACGGTCATCACGCTGCCCATCGTTTCCACGCCGAGCGAAAGCGGAGTGACGTCGAGCAGCAAAATATCTTTGACTTCGCCGCCAAGCACGCCGCCTTGAATGGCTGCGCCAATCGCGACGACTTCATCGGGATTGACGCCCTTATTTGGCTCCTTGCCGTTAGTCAATTTGCGGACTAATTCTTGCGCCATCGGCATACGCGACGAGCCGCCGACCAAGACGACTTCGTCGAGTTTATCCGCGCCGATGCCCGCGTCTTTGAGCGCGGATTCAAACGGTTTGCGGCAACGCGCCAGCAGGTCTTCGGTCATTTGCTCAAATTTGGCGCGGCTGAGTTTTAACTGTAAATGTTTCGGTCCGCTCGCGTCGGCTGTGATGTAAGGCAGATTGATTTCTGTTTCCATCACGGTGGAAAGTTCGATCTTCGCTTTCTCTGCCGCTTCGCGCAAACGCTGTAAGGCGGGTTTGTCGGCGCGCAAGTCAATGCCTTGATCTTTCTTGAATTCATCCGCAGCCCAGTTGGTGATCTTCTGATCCCAATCATCGCCGCCGAGATGCGTATCGCCGTTGGTGGATTTCACTTCGATCACGCCTTCGCCGACTTCAAGGACGGATACGTCAAACGTGCCGCCGCCCAAGTCGAAGACCAAAATGGTTTCATTCTTTTTCTTGTCGAGTCCATAAGCCAACGCGGATGCGGTCGGCTCGTTGATGATGCGCAACACTTCCAGCCCGGCAATTCTGCCGGCGTCTTTTGTGGCTTGGCGCTGACTGTCGTTGAAGTATGCGGGAACAGTGATGACCGCTTGCGTGACGGGTTCGCCCAGATACGCTTCCGCGTCAGATTTCAACTTGCCTAGAATCATCGCGCTGATTTCTTGCGGAGAGTATTCTTTGCCGGTAACGGGAATTTTGACGCGCACATCATTGGCGGGTCCTTCAACAACTTTATATGGAACCATGCCGCGTTCGACGCTGGTTTCTTCAAAGTGTCGTCCCATGAAACGCTTAATGGAATAGACGGTGTTGTCTGAATTGATCACGCCTTGTCGTTTAGCGGTTTGTCCGACCATGCGCTCGCCGTTCTTATTGAACGCGACGATAGACGGCAACAGACGTCCGCCTTCTGCCGTTGTAATGACAGTGGGCGCGCCGCCTTCCATCACAGCGACGACGCTGTTTGTCGTGCCGAGATCAATGCCAATTATTTTTGCCATAGGTTAACTCCTTGCGAATATTTTTCGATGCTTGTATGTTAAACGATGTTTGCAAGAATTCTGTTAGAAAAACCTCCGAGTTCTTTAAGAACTCGGAGGTTTGAATGACTTACTGCGGCGCGCTGACTTTCACCCATTCAAAAATTGCGTTCATGGGAACGTCGTCAAACGACGCTGCGGCGATTCCGATTTTGCCTTGGGTCAACCCATAATGGGCGACGTCTATTTTGCGGAACATTTTTCCGTTGATGTACAGCAGCAAAATGCCGTCTCCGCAGGTCATGCCAATTTCATAATTCAAGGAGTCTGCGTTCAAATATTCGCTTGGGTTGTCGGCGATGGGCGCGTATTGCGCGACTCCATCCGCAAGCCATTGACCGAATAGCACGGTATACGTTCTATCGCTGGCAACGTTGAATTCATACCATCCGCTGGCGGGGTTGTAGTCGCAGACCAAGCCGACCGATCCGCTGGGGGACGCCGAAAATTTTGCGCTGACGAATACATTTGAATATTCATGCGCATTGTGAATGGCGTAATGCCAACTGTTTGGCGAGGTCAACTCAACGCGGAGCGAATCGTTTTCAAGCGTCGTCGCGGCAGATTGCGCTCCGCCCGTTTGAAAAAAACTCCACGCGCTAAGGTCTGTGTTGAATTCTTCGGTGAAGAAGAGCGGCACGGGCGTGGGGCTGGGCAAAAGCGTGGCGGTGGGCTCGACAACTTTGGTGGGAGTCACAGTCGCGGTGTTTGACGGCGTGGATTCAATTTGGGACGTAGGCGCAACTGATTGGCAGGAAACTATCAGGATGAGACATCCAATAAAAAAAATTTTTTTCATTAAAAGATTCTCCGTATTAAAAAGATTTGACCAGCAGTATAACCTGCTGGTCAATGGGGTGTGGAGATGCCGGGAATTGAACCCGGGTCCGAAAGATTCGACCCGCGAAAATCTACGAGCGTAGTCTGCCGAAGTGTTTCACTGTAGAGATCTCGGCGGACAGGTAACTCTACAGCCATCCGCTGGTCTTAGGCGTATTTAGCGGAATCATACGCAGCGCTCTATCTTTGTGTCGCCCGCCCCGTTACCCGATAGAGTTCGGTAACGGCGGACGCAATCTCGTCTAGGAGATTGACTGTTATGGTCTCACCGATTAAGCGGCGAGGGGCATAGCAGCGTATGAAGTGCGATTGGCACTTAAAGTTTGCGCTGAGTTTACGAGTTCGGCGCGCGCTCGGCTCGCATCTCGGGACCAGCCTCTCCCGTCGAAGCCTGTCATCCCCGAAGAAAGGCATGAGTTTCCTTCATGCAATTTCATTATAACATGGAGAGGAAGGCGAAATACAGATATTCTACATAGGGAGTATCTAAAGTTGAAGTGATGATATGTCACCCTGAGCGATAGCGAAGGGTCTCTGATGAAATTGTAAAGATTCTTCGCCGCAAAAAGCAAAAACGCGGCTCAGAATGACACTCTATTTTTTGGCGTCACCTCGAGGTTAGATACTCCCCTACATAAGGGAGCATGGATATATTTTATCCTTTTGTGTATAATCTCGTCGTTGCCCCGATAGTTCA
>JAVHOY010000107.1:10474-16639 GCA_036170295.1 bacterium | reverse complement strand
ATTAAGGAGAGAATTCATTTTTTTGCAATTTTCTTATCACACCCAAACGCGGACAGGACAAACCCTATCCCTAAGGTTCTATCGAACCGTTGAATTTATTCATTGCGGCGTTCAAGCCGTCGGTGACAAAGGTCAATGCGGCGTCTGCGGCGCGATCTAATACTTCAGGAAGCAGTTTTTGATCTTCCTTGGAGAAACTTTGCAGGACATAATCTTTTGGATCCATACGTCCGGGCGGGCGACCAATGCCAAGACGCAGACGCGGAAAATCTTTGGCGCCGAGTTGCTCAATAATGGACGCCATGCCGCGCTGTCCGCCAGGTCCGCCGCTGGGACGGATGCGAATTGTGCCGAAGGGCAGGTCAAGATCGTCGTGCGCGACGATAAAATTTTCGACGGGGATTTTATAGAAGTGTAAAAGTCCCTGTACCGATTGACCTGAGAGATTCATGTACGTCTGCGGTTTGGCGAGAATGAGTTTGCGCTCTTGATACAGCGCGTTTGTGACAATGGCTTTTGCCTGCACTTTAATTCCCTGCGCATTAAGACGCAAAGCGATGCGGTCAATCAGCATGAAGCCGATGTTGTGACGGGTTTCTTTATATTCGCGACCCGGGTTGCCGAGACCAATGAGGAGGAAGGAGTCTGTCATGTGTTATAGGTTGAAAGTTGAAGGTCAAAGGTTGAAGGTCAGTTTTTGCGGAGGCGAAGAATGAGGGAGAAGAGGGCGAAGAAAACTAGGGCGATCAGTCCGCCGCGCGCGAGGTAGCCGTAAATTGAAGTCGGCGTGACGGATACGGGGTTGGCGGGTAAAGATGTAGGAGTAGAAAATATTGGCGTAACAGTAATAATATCAACAGTCGGAGTCAGAGTCGCGGCGCTGAGGAGAGAGGATTCTTCAGTGGGCGTAACCGTATCGGCGACGGGAAGCGTATCGTTGCGAATCTTCAAATCTGAAGTAACAATATCTTGAGAAGCGCCGTCTTGAAGAACGACTCGCAAATGCAAGTCGTAGTCGCCGTCGGCGATAAGAGCGGTATCCCATGTGGCGAGGGTTTGCGTCGTTGGAATTTGGGTAAATGTTTGGATGGCGAACCAACTGTTTGCGTCGGAGGCGTAAGAAAAGGCGAGCTCGGCGGATGAGAAATTAGGGGCGTTAAGATTGCCGATAATCTCCACTTGTCCGCGCAGAGTCTGTCCAGATTGCGGAGAGAGAATCGAAGGCGCGGCGGTTTGCGCAAAAAAAATAAATGAAAGAACGAGCAACGGCTTGAACATAGCAATCGTGGAGTTTAACATGAAGGAGAAGTTGGGTCAAATATTGGCGCGCTAAAAATTTGCTGTCATCTATCTGCAAGAGCTCTATTGTATAATTAACTGACGCTGCACAGTTAAAGGATTTTCACCACAGAGGTTAAAAATGTTTTTCTCCGCGCTCTCCGTATTCTCTCTGTGGTAAAACTGCGTAAAGGTTGGTAATTACGAAAGTTGTTGGCGCATTTTCGGATTTACCGACGCCGAAAATCATTAAGTGACATGGAGTCGTTAGATGACCTCTAAAAAATCTTCTCCCAAAAATAAGGCGACCTCCGCGCTTGGCGAACAGACTTTCCGCCTGACGTTTGAGGGTCCTTCTGCAATCACGCTGCTGGTTGATTCTCAAACGGGAGATATTCTCGACGCGAATCAAGCCGCGATAGATTTTTACGGGCGACCAAAATCAGAATTGCTCGGCGTATCCATCCATGAAATTGACAGTCAGCCGCCAGAAACGACGGACGAGCAACGTTCTGTTTTTCCAAGACAAGCGCCCGATGAAAAAAAAAGGCGAATCGTAGAAATACATTCGTCTCTCGTCGCTTCTCAGGCAAGACAAGCGTTTTTTTCGATTATTCGCGACATCACCGAACGCAAGCAGACAGAGAAAAGGCTGCTTGAAAACGAAGCGCAACTGCGCGTGTTGTTCGAGCAAATGGCGGTGGGCGTGGCGCGCATTGAAACGCGCACGGGAAAATTCGTTCAAATCAATCAGAAATATTGCAACATCGTCGGCTACTCGCGCGAAGAAATGGAAGCGCGCGACTTTCAATCTATCACGCATCCGCTTGATTTGCAGAGCGATTTGGACAATATGCAACGGCTCATCTCCGGAGAGATTCGAGATTTCACGATGGAGAAACGCTATATTCATAAGAACGGCTCTCTCGTATGGGTGGAGTTGACCGTATCTCCCATGTGGATAGTCGGCGCGAAGCCTGATTTTCACATCGCCATTGTGCGCGACATTACCGCGCGCAAACAGGCGGAAGAAAAAACGCTTTTACAAAATGCCGCGCTGGAAGCAGCCGCTAACGCGATTGTCATTACAGATAAAGACGGCGCGATCCAATGGGTCAATTCGGCTTGGGTCAAATTGACGGGGTATACAAAAGAGGAAGCCGTTGGGCAAAATCCGCGCATTATCAAATCGGGAAAACACGACGCCGCGTTTTATAAAAATATGTGGGATACCATTCTTACGGGCGAAGTCTGGCACGGAGAGGTGGAGAACAAGCGTAAAAATGGAAGTTTATATTTTGAAGAAGAAACAATTACGCCGATGTTTGACGAGCAAGGAAATATAAAACATTTCATTGCGATCAAACTGGATATTACCAAGCGCAGACAAATGGAAGCGCATCTGCGCCTTGCCAAAGAAGAACTCCAAGCGGCGTTTGAACACGAACAACAACTGGCGCGCATAGACGCGCTGACGGGAGTCAACAACCGACGCTATTTGTATAAACTCGCCGAACATGAATTTGACGTTGCCATGCGTTATCAACAGCCGCTGTCTGTGATTATGTTTGACCTCGACCATTTCAAAAATATCAACGACGCTTTCGGACACGCCATAGGAGACCGAATGCTGGAACGCGTCGCTCAGGTTGCGCGCGCGCAATTACGCGACGCGGATTTAATCGGACGGTATGGCGGCGAAGAATTTGTGGTTCTATTGCCGGTCACGAACGCGCAACAAGCCTATTTGCTGGCGGAGCGTATCCGCGCAGGCGCGGCGGAAATCCGCATAGAGACGGGCGACGGAAGTTCAGCCACAGCCACGCTCAGTATTGGCATTGCCGAAGCGCTCCGCGCGCCGCAAGACAAATCGGTGGAAGACGCGATCCGTCGCGCCGACGAAGCCATGTACGCGGCAAAAAAAGCCGGGCGCAATCGCAGCGTGATCTTTACCCAGCATTGAAACGCACTGGCAATTCTCGAATGAATATTTTTCTGGTAAACTCTAGGCGTTTAACGAAACTAATGGCGGAGCAACCCGCATATCAGGAGAATCAAATATGGCACAATCCCGTTCTGATCAAATGGTAGACCGCTTACGAAACATGCAGGCAGCCGCCCCCGATATTGAAGCGTCCGCTGTTGTTTCTGTGGACGGGCTCATCATGGCGTCCGCTTTACAGCAAGGCGTAGAGGAAGACCGCGTATCGGCGATGTCTGCGGCGATGCTCAGTTTGGGCGAACGTATTTCAGGCGAACTCGGACGCGGCGCGTTAGATCAGGTTTACATCAAAGGCAACAAAGGCTCAATCGTTTTAACCGCCATCGGCGAAGAAGCCGTGCTAACCGCCATGTCGCGTCAGGAAGGCAAACTGGGCATGATCTTTTTGGAAATGCGCCGCGCCGCCGCTGATTTAGTGAAATTGGTTGGATGAACAAAAAAAGTTTTTACTTCGCATTATTTGCAACCCCATAATGGGGAGGGCTTAAACGCCCTCCCCATTATTTTTGTATATTATGTCATTGCGAAGGCGGCGCTCTTCCGCCTGAAGCAATCTCCCTGCATCAGGAGACTGCTTCACTTCAAGATTGCTTCGCTTCGCTCGCAATGACATAACGGAGAACATAATGACCACAAAATATTTATTTTTCACGGGCGGCGTTGTTTCATCGGTGGGCAAAGGCGTGACCGCCGCCGCGATGGGCTTGCTGCTCAAAGAACGCGGATTCAAAGTGGCGGTGCAAAAGCTTGATCCGTATATCAATGTGGATCCCGGCACGATGTCGCCTTATCAACACGGCGAAGTGTATGTATTGGACGACGGCGCGGAGACCGACCTTGACTTGGGTCACTACGAAAGATTTATTGACAATCGTCTCAGTCGCGTCAGCAACTTCACAACGGGGCAAGTCTACGCGGAGATTATCGCAAACGAGCGGCGCGGAGATTATCTGGGCGGAACGATCCAAGTGATTCCGCACATCACCAATGAAATCAAACGCCGCATCCGCTTGGTGGAAAAAGAAACCGGCGCGGAAATCGTCATCCTTGAAGTCGGCGGAACCGTCGGCGATATTGAGTCGCAGCCTTTTCTTGAAGCGCTGCGCCAACTGCGAAACGAAGTGGGACGCGAGAATTGCATCTTCCTGCATGTGACCTGGCTGCCCATCATCGGCGCGACGGGCGAGATCAAAACAAAGCCTACGCAACATTCAGTGGCGGCGTTGCGCTCCATCGGCATTTCGCCGAATATTATTATCGCGCGCGCGGATCAGCCTGTGGACAAAAGTCTGTGCGAAAAAATCGCGCTCTTCTGCGACGTGGAAAAAGATTCGGTCATCCCTATGCCCACCGCCGACATTTTATACGAAGTCCCTTTGTTGTTAGAGGAACTTGGCGTAGGCGAATTGGTGTTGAACAAACTCGGCTTGAAAGCGAAAAGCAAACCCAATATGCAGCCGTGGAAAAAACTTATCGAAGACGTCCGCAAGCCAAAGCCGACCGTGAAAGTCGCGCTGGTTGGAAAATATGTCGAGTTGCAAGACGCGTATATGTCGGTGCGCGAAGCGTTGAAACACGCGGCAATCGCAAACGACGTCGAGGTGGAAATTAGTTGGATTCATTCCGTTGATCTTGAGAAAGATAAAAACTGGGACGCGGTTAAACAGGCGGATGCGATTCTTGTTCCCGGCGGATTCGGCTCGCGCGGCATTGAAGGGAAAATTTTCGCGGCGCGTTATGCGCGCGAGAATAAAGTTCCGTATCTCGGATTATGCTTGGGAATGCAAGTGATGTGCATTGATTTTGCGCGCAACGTACTTAACCTCGAAGACGCCAACTCATCCGAGTTTGATCGCAGCACCGAAAATCCTGTCATTGACTTGATGCTCGATCAGCGTTCCGTCACCGACATGGGCGGAACGATGCGGCTGGGATTGTATCCATGCGTTCTGCAAAAAGGCACGAAAGCCGCCGCCGCTTACGGAGTTCCGCGCGTGGATGAAAGGCATCGTCATCGCTTTGAGTTCAATAACTCTTATCGCGTCGAATTTGAAAAACATGGCATGGTGTTTTCTGGGATGTCCCCCGACGGCAATCTGGTTGAGATTATTGAATTGAAAGATCATCCTTACATGGTGGCAAGTCAATTTCACCCCGAATTTTTATCGCGTCCGATGAGACCGCATCCGCTGTTTGTGGGGTTGTTGAAGGCGGCGAAGGAAAAGGCGAAGAAGTAATCAGCGAGCAGCGGAGACCTTTGAGTTCTTATAAAACTTGAAGGTCTTTTGTTATCTGCCAAAGCCCTTCGGCGTCTCCGCGTAGACTCCGCGCATATCGCCGGGCAAACTAGCGGCAAGCGCAAACATAAGGCGGTCGGTCATGGAGAGCGGCGTATCGTTGGGGCGCGGCAGAATCGGCGGAAGGATTTTTATCGTCACGCGCGCGCGACGCGGAAAGCGCTTAAAGAATTCATCCGTGCCGACAACCGCCATTGGCGCGATGGGACAATTCGCATCGAGCGCTAAACGCGCAGAACCCGTCTTGGCGACGCCGAGTCCCCTGCCCTTCGAGCGCGTCCCTTCGGGAAACATGCCAAGCGTTTGTCCATGCGCGAGCACCTTCGCCGCGTGACGCATCGCCCATTCGTCTTTCTCTCCGCGATGAACAGGAAACGCGCCGAGATTTCTGATCAACGCATCAAGCGCGACGTTAAACAGATCCGCTTTGCCCATGAAAAAAATCGGGCGCGGCAAAGCGAATTGCATCGGGAACACGTCAAAGTTTGTGACGTGATTCGCGGCAAGCACTACCGCGCCGTCCAGCGGATAATTTTCCAGCCCTTCCAAATTAAATTCCATGAAAAGCGAAAATATAGCGCGCACAAT
>JAVHOY010000107.1:4180-10374 GCA_036170295.1 bacterium | reverse complement strand
TAACCCCAGGAGTTCAAAATGGACACAACAATCGAAAGCATCTCCGCGTTGGAAATTCTCGATTCACGCGGCAACCCTACCGTTGAAGTGGAAGTGGTTTTGATGGACGGCGCATGGGGACGAGCCTCTGTTCCTTCAGGCGCGTCTACGGGCGCGCACGAAGCGCTGGAAATGCGCGACGGCGCTCGCAAGCGCTATCTCGGCAAGGGCGTATTGAAAGCGGTCGCCAACGTCAACGGCGCGATCTCAGACGCGCTCTTCGGCTGGGACGCCTCCGAACAAAAAGCGATTGATTCAGAATTAATCGCGTTAGATAACACGAAGAATAAATCCAAACTCGGCGCAAATGCGATACTTGGCGTGAGTCTCGCGGTTGCGAAAGCGGCGGCGAATTCCTTCGGGATGCCGCTGTATCGTTATCTCGGCGGCGTGTACGCGCATGTGTTGCCCGTGCCGATGATGAACATCATGAACGGCGGCGCGCACACCAATTGGCAAAGCACAGACATGCAGGAATTTATGGTCATGCCTTTCGGCGCGCCGACTTTTGCGGAAGGTCTGCGCTGGGGCGCGGAAATTTATCACGCGCTCAAATCTGTTTTGAAAGAACATGGATACGGAACGCTCGTCGGCGATGAAGGCGGATTCGCGCCCGCGCTGAAAGCAAACAACGAAGCCGTCGAATTGATTCTCGCGGCGATTGAAAAGGCTGGCTTCAAAGCGGGTCGCGGCAAAGACGTTGCCATCGCGCTTGATCCTGCGGCATCGGAACTTTACGACGAAAAGAAAAAGAAATACAACCTCCGCAAGGAAGGCAAGCAATTGAGCGGCGAACAAATGGTTGAGTTTTGGGCAAAGTGGGTTAAGAATTATCCAATCGTTTCTATCGAAGACGGACTCGCGCAGAACGATTGGAAGTCATGGACTTTGATGACCAAAGAATTAGGCGATA
This sequence comes from bacterium, assembly GCA_036170295.1. Lineage (GTDB taxonomy): Bacteria > Chloroflexota > Anaerolineae > Anaerolineales > Villigracilaceae > Villigracilis. The sequence continues at coordinate 9,422 of JAVHOY010000107.1, read as the reverse complement.
AGATTCAAATCGTCGGCGACGACTTGCTGGTGACGAATCCCGAACGTGTGCGCAAGGCGATTAAAGAAAACGCGGCAAATGCGTTGCTGGTCAAAGTAAATCAAATCGGCACGTTGACCGAAACCATCGAAGCGGTCGAGTTATGTCATCGCGCAGGCTGGCGCGCGGTCACTTCGCATCGCTCAGGCGAAACCGAAGACGCGACAATTGCAGACCTCGCGGTGGCGCTCAACACGGGTCAGATCAAAACTGGCGCGCCCGCGCGTTCTGATCGCGTGGCAAAATACAATCAACTCTTGAGAATTGAAGCGGAACTCGGCAGCGAAGCAAAGTATGCGGGCTGGGATGCGTTAAAGTCATAAAGAAGAAATTGACAGTCACCTTAGAGGTGACTGTCAATTAAAGGAGACTCAAATGTCAAACGCAGATATTGAAAGATACTTAGACAATCGTCAAAAAGAAATTGACGGCGCCGCGTTATATCTCGCGCTGGCGGAATCAGAAAAGCAGCCGCAGATGGCTGAAGTTTATAAAAAACTTTCAGCTAGCGAGGAGAAGCACGCCGCTGGCTGGGAGAAAAAGTTGGAAAAATTAAACGCGCCTATTCCTCCGCGCAAACCCAGTTGGCGCGCGCAAACCATGATTTGGCTTGCCAAGCGATTCGGTCCGCAGTTTGTTTTGCCCACCATCACAGGCAACGAAAAAATGGACAGCAACGCCTACGACGGTCAGCCAGAGTCGGAAGCCAAAGAATTTGCGCGCGACGAAAAATCGCACGCGCGCATGTTATCTATGGCGTCCAATGCCACAGGCGGATTGCCCGGCGGCAGCGTGGCGCAAATGGAAGGACGACATCGCGCAGGCGGAGGCAACGCTTTGCGCGCCGCAGTGCTTGGCGCAAACGATGGACTCGTTTCCATTTTGAGTCTGGTCATGGGCGTGGCGGGCGCAACAAATTCAAATTCGGCGGTATTGATCGCGGCGCTGGCGGGGTTGCTCGCGGGCGCAGGTTCGATGGCGTTGGGCGAATGGCTGTCGGTTCAAAGCTCGCGCGAACTCTACGAAAATCAAATAAAAATTGAGGAGGAAGAGATCGCGACAAGCCCCGAAGAAGAACAGGAGGAATTGTCGTTAATCTATCAATCGAAAGGGCTGCCTGTCGAACGCGCGCGCGAACTCGCCGCGCACATGATGGCGGATAAAGACAGCATTTTGGATACGCTCGCGCGCGAAGAGTTAGGCATTGATCCCGACGAACTCGGCGGCTCGGCGTATGAAGCCGCGTTCACTTCGTTTTTCTTGTTTGCATTCGGCGCGATCTTCCCCATATTCCCATTCCTCTTTTTGTCCGGCGCGACCGCAATTTATGTCAGCCTCGCCGTCAGCGGAGTTGGATTGTTCATCATCGGCGCGGCAATTACATTGATGACCGGACGCAGCATTTTATTTTCAGGAACGCGTCAAGTTTTGGTGGGACTTGCCGCCGCAGTGCTGACCTTTGGGGTTGGACGGTTAATCGGCGTATCGATGGCGTAGAAAATCTCTTCAAACAAAAACGGACTCAAGTTTCGCGTGAAGCGATTTTTGAGTCTGTTTTTATTTGACAAAATCGTCGAGATGGCTATAATTAGTTTGTTGCAACAACAAACTAACCCATGAACAAATCTACCGTTGACCAAGCCGTTGTGCGCGAAATGAATTTATCTATGGCGTTGCGCCTGATCCACAAGCAAGCGCCTATTTCCCGCGCGCAAGTGGCGCAGATAACCGGTTTGAATAAATCCACCATCTCCAGTTTGGTGGACGATCTCATTGCGCGGAATCTGGTGCATGAGACGGGCGTCAACTCGGCAGGCGCGGGACGTCCGGCTATGATGTTGGAATTAAATCCGCAGGCGGGCAATATCATTGGCGTAGAACTTGGCGTGGATTTTGTCTCTGTGGCGGTGACGGATTTCGTGGGAAACATCGTCTGGCGCAAACGTGAAGACGCAGATCCAATCGAAGGTCAAGAAAAGATGATCGCCCAGACGCTGCGAATCGTAAAAGAAGCGATGAGCGTCAATAAAAAAAGGGGAATGCGCTTTTTAGGGCTTGGTCTCGCGACCCCCGGAACCGTGGATTTGAACGAGGGACTTTTGGTCTTCGCCCCGAACTTGCATTGGCGCAACGTGCCATTCCGAAAAATATTTTCAGAATCTACAAAATTAAAAGTATATGTGGAGAACGACGCAAATGCGGCGACCTTAGCGGAACATCTATTTGGAAACGCAAGGCACTGCGATAATTTTATTTGTGTGTTCGCGGGCGTGGGCATCGGCAGCGGATTATTTTTGAACGGCAAGTTATATCGCGGCAATAATGGATACGCGGGCGAGATCGGTCACGCTCCGATCACATCGGGATCGTCTCAAACCATTTGTCATTGCGGCAATCGCGGCTGCTGGGAAACCTACGTCAATCAATATTCCATTATTCAACGCGTGCAAGCGCGTCTGGAAGTGAAACGCAGCAGCGTCATTCCAAAACTAATGGCGGATCAAAACGCTCCCCTTTCAATGCCGCTCATCAAACAAGCCGCAGACTTGGGGGATCAGGAAGCGCTTGATTCTTTTATTGAAGCGGGGCGCGCTATGGGACAGGGATTCGCGGGGCTGATCAACATCTTCAATCCCGAAAAAATCATTCTCGGCGGTCCGCTCAGCATTGCGGGCGAGTATCTTCTGCCCGCCATCAAAGAGACGATCGCGCGTCACGCCCTGCCCGAAATGGATCAACAAGCCGAAGCGTTATTATCCTCTTTTGGCGCGGACGCAAGTTTGATTGGCGCGATTGCCATCGTCGTTGACGATATTTTATCCAAACCTATGAATCTTAAAAGGAGGTGATTAACAACTGCCCCGCCCACTTTCGCAAAAATCGTCGTTAACTATTCAAACATATAACTAATGGAGAGAAGAATGAAAAAAAGTTTACTTGCTCTTTTGAGCATATTGATGATCGCGTCCTTTGCGCTCGCCGCTTGCGGCGGAGCCGCCGCCACACAAGCCCCCGCCGCTGCGAAGATTGCCGTCGGCATTGTATTGCCGACCAAAGACGAACCCCGCTGGGTGCAAGATGAGACCCGCTTCAAAGACGCTCTCACCGCCGCCGGCTACGATGTGCAGATTCTTTTCAGCCAGGGCGATTCCGCTAAGGAAAAAGCCAATGTTGAATCCTTGATCGCGCAAGGCGTCAAAATCCTCATCATCTGCCCGCAAGACGCGGCGGCAGCAGCAGCGGCAGTTGAAGAAGCCCGCGCCGCTGGCATTAAGGTCATTTCTTACGACCGCTTGGTGACTGGCACCGATGCTGTTGATTTCTATGTCACATTTGACAGCATTTCCGTTGGTAAGGCTCAGGCTCAGTATTTGGTTGACCATGCGACCGGCGCGGGCAACCCGCTTTATCTTTATGCTGGCGCCGCTTCCGACAATAACGCCTTCCTTTTCTTTGAAGGCGCGTGGGATGTTCTCCAGCCCAAAATTGCCGATGGCACCTTCGTGATCAAGAATTCCAGCGAAGCCGTTGGTTTGCAAGCTAAAGCCAAATTGACCCGCGATGAGATGAGCAAGATCGTCGGTCAAGTCACCACTAACTGGGATTTCAACACCGCGAAGAATTTAGCTGAAGCCAACCTCACAGCTGCCGCCGCTGCCGATAAGGGCAACGTCTTCATCCTCGCCCCGAACGACGGCACCGCCCGCGCGATAGCCGATGCTTTCGGCGCCGATAAAGATGTGACGAGCTATGCTGTCACAGGTCAGGACGCCGAAAAGGCTTCTGTCCAATACATCATTGACGGCAAGCAATCCATGACCGTCTTTAAGGATGTCCGCACACTCGTCAATGACGCCATTGCTGCGGCTGTCACGTTCCTCAAGGGTCAGACCCCAACCTCCACGACCACCTATAACAACGGCAAGATTGACGTTCCCGCAAACCCGTCTGTTGTGATTACCGTGGACAAAGCCAACGTCAAGGCTGCTTTGATCGACTCTGGTTATTATCAAGCCAGCGATTTTACCGGCTTGAAGTAATCAATTTCAGTTAGACAATATAGGAATAGCAGTGGACTCATTCGCCGCTATTCCTGTATAATTCAGTTAGTAAGAAACAGATTCCCGCAGGTTGGCTTCAATCAAATTTAATGATTGCAAAAAACTTGCGGGATTTTTTTACTTGCTATTATATTTCTCAACTTGGGATACATTGTCTTATCGGTGAAAACGACGCGAGTAAATCCGCATTTTTAATTTGCACCAAGGAGAAAGTTCATGAAATCTACGGTAGAAGCCGCACCCGTCGTGGAAATGCGAAACATAAAAAAGAGCTTCGGCGCTGTCCAAGCGTTGCGCGGGATAGACTTGACGCTGCGCCAAAATGAGGTATTAGGGTTGATGGGCGACAACGCCGCCGGAAAAACTACTCTGATGAAGGTTCTCAGCGGGGCTTACGTCCCTGATGAAGGAAGCATCTTCATCGAGGGCAAGAAAACGCATATCATCTCTCCTATGGACGCGCGCCGACTAGGCGTTGAAATGGTTTATCAAAACTACGCCCTTGCCAACAATCTTGATGTAGTCGCCAATGTTTTTCTAGGTCGCGAATCTGTGCGCGCACAACTGGGACCGATCGGCGTAATGGACAAGCGTCACATGGAGCAGGAAACGCAACGTCTCTTAAGCCGCCTCAAAATTGACATCGCCTCTGTGCGTTTGAAAGTAGAAAATCTATCAGGTGGACAGCGGCAAGCGGTAGCGATTGCCCGCGCAACAGCCTTCAACGCAAAAGTCACAATCATGGACGAGCCAACGGCGGCGCTGAGCGTGGCAGCCATTAGCAAAGTGCTCGATTTGATACGAGAACTCAAGGCGCAAGGCTGTTCAATCATTATCATCAGCCACCGCTTGGAGGATATCTATCAGGTGAGCGACCGAATGATGGTGATGCGTCATGGGCGCAAGGTCTGCGACCGTCCCATTGTTGGCGATATTCACGAGTTCCGCGAACAAGTGGTGGCTTATATGGTTGGCGCCCGCGACGACTTTGCCAAAGAAGTAATTGACTGACGCGCAGAGAGGATGCTTAACATGACGTTTATCAAAAATGCACAAAACGTTTTACGACAAAATATTCGCGAATACGGCATGTATATCGCCCTATTCGCTATTATGGCAATCTTTACCGCCGCGACGAAAGG
>JAVHOY010000107.1:2328-4080 GCA_036170295.1 bacterium | reverse complement strand
TTTAACGCCATCGGCAACGGCTACATTCCCGATATTCCAGACATTGGAATTTTACCGGGCGTACACAAATTAACGCTTATCCTCGGATTACTGGCTATCATTTTGTTCGTCATGGGGGCGCTTAATGATCGTAGAAAAACGCAAGCCTACAACTTTGAAGTTCTGCCAATGGATATGTTCATCCTTAAATTGGTATTCGTGTCGGCGCTAGTCGGCTACATCACATGGGTGCTTGCAGGATACAGAGGTCTCTCCTGGACTGCGGTGGTCGTATTGATCGTAGTTTTAGTCTACGATTTCATTACATCGCAAACAACGCTCGGCAGACATATTTACGCTGTCGGCGGGAATCCGGAAGCGGCTGAGCTAAGCGGTATCAGCGTAAAGAATTTAACTTACGCAGTTTTTGGTTCGATGGGCATGTTGTCCGCCTTATCGGGCATCTTGTTCGCGTCTCGCTTGCAGTCCGCCACCACTACAGCGGGAACGCTATTTGAATTAGACGCCATCGCGGCGGCTTTTGTCGGCGGCGTGTCAGCGGCAGGCGGAGTCGGCAGAGTAACGGGGTCTATCATCGGCGCGTTGGTGATGGCGTCTCTCTCAAACGGCATGAACCTTATGGGCATTGACATATCCCTCCAATACCTCGTTAGAGGCGGGGTGCTGACCGCCGCAGTGATATTTGATGTGGCAACCCGTAACGCAAGAAAATAGGATTCAGATTTACCTGAATAAAGAAGAATTATGACCGAACGAATTCTAAACTGGGGCTTGCTCTCCACCGCGAAAATTAATCGCGCCTTGATTAATCCCCTGCGCGCTTCATCCCGCGCTCGATTATTAGCCGTCGCTTCGCGGAGTCAATCCAGCGCCGACGCATACTCGCGCGAATGGAACATTCCGCGCGCGCACGGCAGTTACGACGCGCTGCTCGCCGACCCCGAAATTGACGTGGTATATAACTCGCTGCCCAATCATCTTCACGCCGAATGGACAATCAAAGCCTTGCGCGCGGGCAAGCATGTCTTATGCGAAAAACCATTTGCATTGACGCTTGAAGAAGCGGACGCAATGAGCGCCGCTTCAAAAGAAACGGGAAAAGTTTTAGCCGAAGCCTTTATGTATCGTCATCACGCGCAAACTCTGAAAGTAAAAGAGATTGTAGACAGCGGCGCGTTGGGAAAGTTACAACTCATCAAAGGCGCGTTCTCATTTACGCTGGCGCGCCCAGGGAATTTCCGCTTTTTTAAGGAAATGGGCGGCGGCAGCATTTGGGACGTCGGCTGCTATCCCATCTCGTATGCGCGGATGATCGTCGGAGAGAATCCGCTTGAAGTTTTTGGCTGGCAAATTGAAGGGCGGGAAGGAATCGAAGAGTCTTTCGTTGGGCAGATGAAATTCAAAGATGGAATCCACGCGCAATTCGATTCGGGATTCAAATCTCCATTCCGAACTTATGTCGAGATTATCGGCTCAGACGCGGCGTTACGAATTCCCAATCCATTCAAGTCTGGCATTGATAATGAGATTTTTATAAAACGCGGCAACGAAGAGGAATCTATTAAGATCAAAGGCGGCGAATTGTATCTCGGCGAAGTGGACGATATGTGCGACGCGATTCTATTAAGCAAGCCGCCGCGCATATCGCTGGAAGACAGTCGCGGAAACATCGCAACGATATTGGCGTTGATCCAATCAGCGGCAACAGGGAAGCCAGTTTTTATAAGTTAATTAATGATGTTACGCAGAATT
>JAVHOY010000107.1:0-2228 GCA_036170295.1 bacterium | reverse complement strand
AGCGGCAACAGGGAAGCCAGTTTTTATAAGTTAATTAATGATGTTACGCAGAATTTTCCCTCATCCCCTGCCCTTCCCCCGTAGGGGAAGAGAGTCCCCTCTCCGACGGGAGAGGGCTAGGGTGAGGGTGAGTAAGGTGAGTTAATTAATGCCGCAATACAATCAGCCAACATAAGAGGAAAATAAATGACCACACCAGATTGGGTGAAAGACGCTGTCTTTTACCAGATATTCCCCGACCGTTTTGCGCGGAGTTCAAAATCACCTGACTTGAATTTTGAGTCTTGGGACTCTGCGCCTACATATAACGGCTTCAAAGGCGGCGACCTTTACGGCGTGATTGAAAAATTGGATTACCTGCAAGCGTTGGGAATCACCGCGATTTATTTCAATCCTGTTTTCGCTTCGGCTTCCAATCATCGTTATCATACTTACGATTACTATAACGTGGATCCGCTGCTGGGCGGCAACGACGCGCTAAAAAAATTATTAAGCGCCGCGCATAAACGCGGCGTCAAAATTATTCTTGACGGCGTGTTCAATCACGCCTCGCGCGGATTTTGGCAATTTCATCATGTGCTGGAAACAGGCGACGGCTCGCCATATAAAGATTGGTTTTATTTTGACGAAGAACGTCTGACGCGCAAAAAACATTGGGGCGCATATCCCACACAAGCGGAGGAGCGGGCGTTGCAAAACGAGGATAGCAGGACCGCCATCGGTTATCGCGCATGGTGGAATCTGCCCGCGCTGCCGAAGTTCAATACCCACACGCCCGCCGTGCGCGAATTTTTATTCGACGTCGCGGAGTATTGGATCAAGTTTGGGATTGACGGCTGGCGCTTGGACGTTCCCGGTGAAATTGACGACGATGAATTTTGGCGCGAGTTTCGACGGCGCGTGCGCGCGATCAATCCCGAAGCGTATATCGTCGGCGAGATTTGGCATGAGGCGCAGAGATGGCTGCAAGGCGATCAATTCGACGCGGTGATGAATTATCTGTTCACATCCGCTGCGTTGAATTTTTTCGCGGCGGATCATTTAGATATGCGCGTCGTCAATCAGGCGGGCGGATTGAAAGACCGCGTACATCCGATGAGCGCGTATGATTTTGCAAATGAAGTCGAGCGTATTATTTATTTATATCCGCGCGAGATTGCGTTTGCTCAACTCAATCTTTTGGATAGTCACGATATGCCGCGCTTTCTTTCGTGCGCGGGCGGCGATAAGGATTCGCTCAAACTAGCGTGGCTGTTTTTGTTTACGATTATCGGCGCGCCGTGCATCTATTACGGCGACGAAATCGGCGTGGACGGCGGTCACGACCCAGAATGTCGGAAATCTTTTCCATGGGATGAATCAAAATGGGACAAGGATTTGCTTGAATATGCAAAGGCGTGTATCGCTTTACGCAAAGCCCACGATGCGTTGCGTCGCGGCGAATATCAGCGCATTTACGCGGATGGCGAAGTCATGGCGTTTATGCGCTCCGACGATAAAGAAAAAATTATTGTGGCATTCAACGTTTCAAATGAAGAAAAAATCATTGAATTGCCTTTCGAGAAAAAGCCGCGCGTCTTATTTGGCAAGCCTGCTATTCAGGGAAACAGCGTCGCAATCTCCCCGCGCAGCGGAGCGGTGTTGAAGCGTTAGGCGTCCAGCGGACTTTTGACGGCGCCTGCTCCGCGTTGCAGAACGTGGGTGTAGATCATGGTTGTTTTTACGTCTTTGTGTCCAAGCAGTTCTTGCACGGTGCGGATGTCGTATCCGCTTTGTAAAAGTTGGGTGGCGAAGGAGTGACGGAAGGTGTGCGGCGAGATGGGTTTGTCAATTTTGGCGAGAAGGGCGGCGCGGCGAATTGCTTTTTGCAGGATGGTTTCATCCATGTGGTGGCGCATGGTCTTTTTGGATTTAGGATCAATGGATAGGGAGATGGCGGGAAAGAGGTATTGCCACATTTCTTCTTTGGCTGCGTTGGAATATTTTTGGGCAAGCGCGTAAGGAAGGTAGACTTCGCCGTATCCTTTTTCGAGGTCTTGCCGATGAATAAGAGCAACAACTTTGATCTGCGCTTGAAGGGCGGGAATGAGGGAGTTGGGAAGGACGGTGACGCGGTCGTCTTCGCCTTTGCCGTCGCGGACGATGAGGGTGTGGTTGCCGAAGTCTATGTCTTTGACGCGCAGGCGCAGACATTCCATCAGGCGAATTCCGCTGCCGTATAGAATCTT
>JAVHOY010000106.1:0-3773 GCA_036170295.1 bacterium | reverse complement strand
TTTGGCTTTTGAGCGGCTGCGGAATTTTATTCGCGCTTGCGTTGTTCTGGGCGACGCGCCCCAAGTTGACTTTCATCTCAGCCGCTTCGACCATTAATACGATTTCTGCGGCGCTGATTCTCATGGCGGTTTGGCAATCCGCTTCAAGCGTCAGTCCGCGCCGCGCGCGCGCCTTGGGCGCAGATCACGCTCCGATACAGAATGATCTGCGCGCGCCCGCGAATCCTCCTAACGTTTATTATTTTCTGCTCGATTCTTATACCCGCGCCGATACGTTGAAGATGGCGTACAACTTTGACAACGCGGAATTTTTGAACGGACTCAAAGAACGCGGATTTTATATCGGCGAGTGCAGCCAGAGCAATTATGTTCGCACAGACGTTTCGATGTCGGCGACGTTGAACATGACTTATTTGCAAGACCTTGATAGCAGTTTCACGCCCGATAATATCAATCGCAGCGTGCTATGGGATGCGCTCAAACACAGCGCCGCGCGTTATGACTTTGAGAGCATGGGCTACAAGACCGTTGACTTTGCGACAGGCTTTGCGTGGAACGAATTGGACGACGCGGATTTATTTATCGCGCCGCCGCCGATCACTTCGGGCATGACCGAGTTTGAAGGACTCTTCCTTGACACGACGCTTGCGCGTTATATCAAAGATTGGGGCTGGGTGAATCCCGACGCGGTGACGGGACAAGCGTTCCGCGATCGCTTCAATAATATTTTCAACAACGTGGATATGCTTGCGAAGATGTCCGCTCCGCATTTTGCGTACATTCATATCATCTCGCCGCATCCGCCTTTTGTGTTTGACCCTAATGGGAATTACACGAACCCCGCCGATTTTTGGAACGAGCAAAAATTGTATCCTTATGATCTGTACACAAAAGGATACCTGAATCAATTGCAGTATCTCAATAAAAAAGTATTGGCTGCCATTGATACGCTTCAATCCGAATCTAAAACGCCGCCGATTATCATCATTCAAGGCGATCACGGTCCGTGGATGCAGCCGCACGACCGCATGACATGGATTCTCAACGCGTATTATCTGCCGGGTCATAACGATAAATTATATAAAACGATTACGCCTGTGAATACCTTCCGCATTATCTTCGACGAATATTTTGGCGGAAAATATAAAACGCTCGACGACGTAAGTTATTATTCGCCGACGCCGAAGATCTTTGACTTTTCTGTAGTGCCGAATAAATGTAAGTAAGGAGATTACCATGCGCGCCGTAGACATCATCATCAAAAAACGCGATAAACAAGAATTGACTTCGCAGGAAATTGAATTCTTTATTCAAGGTTTTACTCGCGGAGAAATTCCCGATTATCAAGCGGCGTCTTTTGCGATGGCAATTTTCTTGAACGGTATGACTCACGTTGAAACCGCCGCGCTCACGCTGGCAATGGCGAAGTCGGGAGAAACGCTTGACCTTTCTAAAATCGTAAAAATTGCGGTGGATAAACATTCATCGGGCGGCGTGGGCGATAAGACCAGCATCTCGGTCATGCCAATGGTCGCCGCATGCGGATTGCCCGTCGGCAAAATGTCGGGTCACGGACTTGGCTTCAGCGGCGGCACGCTGGATAAACTCGAAGCGATTCCCGGTTATCGCGCAGACCTATCTACCGCTGAATTCAAGAAGCAACTTAAAGAAAAGGGAATTGTGCTAACGGGTCAGTCGCTTGACCTTGCGCCAGCAGATGGAAAACTCTACGCGCTGCGCGATGTGACTGGCACGGTTCCATCTATGCCGTTGATCGCGTCTTCGATCATGTCCAAAAAAATTGCGGCGGGCGCGCAAGCCATTGTGTTGGATGTGAAGGTGGGACTCGGCGCGTTCATGCAAACTTTGGATGAAGCCCGCGAGCTCGCCGACTTGATGGTCAACATTGGAAAGTTAGCCGGGCGCAAAATCACCGCGCTGCTTTCGGATATGAATCAACCTTTGGGGTGCGCCGTCGGCAACGCGCTTGAAACCATCGAGGCGATTGAACTCTTGCGCGGACGCGCTCCTAAAGATTATTACGAACATTGTATGCATGTCGCCGCGCATATGCTTGTCATTGGCGGGCGCGCAAAGGATTTGGAGGCGGGTTGCGCGATGGCGAAAAACTCCATTGCGGATGGCAGCGCGTTGGAAAAACTCCGCGTGTTGGTTGAGGCGCAAGGCGGCGACGTCAGTTATGTGGACGACGTTTCAAAATTTGCGCGCGCAAAATACATCGAGGTTGTTCCCGCGCCGCGCAGCGGATTCGTATCGCAGGTTCACGCAAGATTAGTGGGCGAGGCTTCTGTCGCGCTGGGAGCGGGTCGCGCCAAGAAGGGCGATCCGATTGATTACGCGGTTGGATTCCGTATTCTTAAAAAAGTCGGCGATCAAGTTCAGGCGGGCGAACCGCTTTTTGAAATCCATGCAAACGACGAGGCGAAACTGGCGGCAGCGCGCGCGACAGCGCTTTCGGCTTACGCCTTTAGCGCCGAATTTGTGCCGCCGCTCCCGCTGTTTTACGAGTAAAATATAACAAGATAAACAAGTTGGATAGAGAAAAAGGTCTTTAAGGTTTGTGAGGTTTATAAAGTTTCTGAAGTTTCTAATGTTTATCAGGGAACAAAGAATTAACCTTCGTGTGCTTTGCGTTAAAAACTACAACGCATCTTACGAATCAGACATACTTGATACAGGACAACGGCGATGGCAAAAGTTTCATTAAGAAGTTACAACCGAGAGATCGAAAACCTTGTTGAAAAGGCGCAGATCAACGAGGCGGTAGCGCATTGCCAGCATATTTTAAAAATGTTTCCAAAGCATTTGGAAACCTATCGTCTGCTTGGCAAAGCCTATCTCGAATCAAAACGCAACAACGAAGCGGTGGATATTTTTTCCCGCGTCTTAATGTCTGCGCCCGATGATTTCGTCTCGCACGTCGGCATGAGCATTGTCCGCGACGAAGAAAACAAACTGGACGACGCGATCTGGCACATGGAACGCGCTTTTGAATCGCAGCCGGCTAACCCCGCCATTCAAGGCGAACTGCAAAGACTCTATGGTCGCCGTGATGGAATGGAGCCGCCTAAAGTTCGCATGACTCGCGGCGCGCTCGCTCAGATGTATGTGCAAGGCGAGTTGTATCCGCAAGCCATCGCCGAAATCCGCGCCGTGCTTGCCGAAGATCCGCAGCGGATGGATATGCAAGTCTTGCTTGCGCGCGCTTATTTCAAAGGCGGACAAAAAGCGGACGCATCCGATATGTGTATGCAGTTGCTCAAACGTTACACTTATTGTTTCGACGCGAATCGCATTATGGTCGAGCTCCTGCCCGCCACCGCCGGCGCCGCCGAAAGCACGCAAGTTTATCGTATGCGCGTCGGCGAACTTGATCCGTACGCGACTTTTGCGAAAGGCTCTGTCTTTCAATCCAGCGAAGTCCCCGATGCTTCCATCAACTTGGAACGACTCGATTACAAAGAAGAAGAACCCATCGCGCAAGGCTGGAGCGCCTCGCTGGGTCTTGGCTCTGCGACCGCATCCAACGAACAACCTGATTGGTTAAAATCTGGCGGATTTTCAGAACCTGCGCCTGAGGCAACGACCGCGCCCGCTTCCCAATCAAGCGACGGCATCCCCGATTTTCTCCGCGCCGCTGGCTGGGGAGAATCTACTAACCCCGAACAACCAACCTCTATTTTCGATGAAGAACCCGCGAGCGAAATCGCCCCCGCCCAAATGCCCGATTGGCTCAAAGGACAAGTTCCGCC
>JAVHOY010000105.1:0-3776 GCA_036170295.1 bacterium | reverse complement strand
TCAGGGATGAAATAATCGTCAAAGAAACGATCCGCGTTGTAATCGGGATTCCAATTCCATTCGGCGCGGGCGAGAGAGTCGTCCACATCTTGGGGCCACGAATCGACAATCCCCTGTCGGCGCGGATTCGGCTCAAAAGCGATCTTCGCATTGGGGAAGGCTTTGACTGCGCGCTGGCGGAATTGCTCGGCGGTCAGCGCGAATGCGGCAATGTTATAAACCGTGTGAGAAAGTTTCTCGCGCGGCACATCCATCAACATCAATAAAGATTTGATTGCGTCGGGCATCGCCATAAAAGAAATTTGCGTATCCGCGCGGACAAAGCATGAATACGGTTTGCCTTGCGCCGCCGCATGCAACATCTCGGGACCGTAGTCGCTTGTGCCGCCGCTGGGCAGCGTAAAGGCGCTGATCAGCCCCGGAAAGCGGATCGCGCGAAAGTCCAGCATCGTCGGCGGTTTTTCATCCAAATGTTTTTGACCAAAATATTTGCCGTAATACATTCCCAATTTTTCGCAATACAATTTATTGCAGCCGTACATGGTGTGCGGCAAATTCCATTCGTCTTCTTTCAAAACGCCCGCGCTTATTTTTGTTTCGAGGTTCGGCAATCCATACGCCGCGATGGAGCTGGGAAACAAAAATTTGACCGCCTTGTTATATTTCTCGGCGCGATACGCAGCCATCATCAACAACTGCATCGTGCCTTCCACATTGATTCGATGCGCTTCTTCGGTCGCCACTTCCGCTTTGGACGAAAGCGAAGCCGCTAAATGAAAAACAACGTCGAAATCGTAATCGTAAAAAGTTTTGATCTTGTAAACAAGATCGCCTTGCACATGTTCGGCGGAAAGCGATTTTATAGAATCAGGCAACGGCATAAAATCTGCCGTCACAACTTTATATCCGCCCTTCTTCGCCAGCCCCTGAACTAACGCCTGACCGATCTCGCCGCACGCGCCCGTTACAAGCGCAGTCTTTACAGTCATGTATTACTCCTTTATGCTAGAATAACGTTCGAGTTATTTTACGACACAATCAAAAAATGCTTGTCACAAAATGCGTATGATGTTTTTACCTCACCTATTGTCATTGCGAGGAGCGTTCTTGTTCTTCGCGACGAAGCAATCTCTGCGCAGATGGAGATTGCTTCGGGCTATCGCCCTCGCAATGACATTGACGATCAGTTCCTGCGCCGCAGTGGATTCGATTCTCGCCACGCCCACGCCGATCATTTCGACGGAAACTCCGCGTCCCACTTCCACCATAGTTTGGTTTGCGCCGTCAGAGACTCCTACGCCTCAAACTTTATCCACGCGCGCGCCCACGCCCGAAATGCGACCCAACGTAGGCGCGACAATCTTCCGCGATGATTTCTCCCGCGCTTCGTTATGGGACCTCGCCGCGTCAGACGAAGCCAGCGCCGCGCTCAATCAAAACAGACTCAACCTCGCCGCGCAAAGCGGATTTTATATGCTCAGTCTGCGACATGAGACCAGCCTCGCCAATTATTACGCCGAGATCACCGCCGCGCCGAGTTTATGCCGCGACCAAGATAGTTACGGGGTTTTGATTCGCGCCAACGCCGTCGCTTATTATCGCTTTTCGTTATGGTGCAACGGCACAGTCGGCGCGGAACGAGTCAGCGGAAAAACGCGCGAGCTGCTGCAAAAACCGCTTCCCAGCGCGGACGCTCCGCTCGGCGCGGGCGAAGTTCGCATTGGCGTTTGGGCGCTCGGCGCGGATATAAGATTATTTCTCAACGGACGTTATCAATTCAGCATCATCAATAAAAATTATCCCAGCGGTACGCTCGGAGTCTTCGTCAACTCCGCAGGCAACACGCCCATCGTTGTTTCCTTCTCCGATTTGAACGCGCAAGCCATCAAGTGAATTTACTGATTACTGTTCACTGATTACTGTCAACTATCAACCAACAACTGATTCCTGTGATAACCTCCGCCGACTTCCTCCACCTGCCTTACACCGCCGACCTGACCGAAGGCGGAATCGCGTATGCGCTGCGGACGTTGTCATACAGCAACACAACCTACAATCGGTTGCGCCGCATAGTTGCGGGCGTGGCTGTGGAGTTATCGTTTCGGCGACATCTTTCGCAGCAAAATATTCCCTATGAGATTGCAAGTTCCATGCCGCTGAGCGAGCGCGACAGGCATGATGTTATGCTGGGCAAACAGCGCTGCGACATCAAATCATTTTTCATCTCATATCGCGGACAGATTCTTCAAATGCGGCGCGAGCCTGAAGCGCTGTT
Source organism: bacterium (assembly GCA_036170295.1). Classification (GTDB taxonomy): domain Bacteria; phylum Chloroflexota; class Anaerolineae; order Anaerolineales; family Villigracilaceae; genus Villigracilis. Next base: position 1,501 of record JAVHOY010000105.1, on the reverse strand, counting down.
GAACGCTCCCGCGTTGGTGCCGTCAGATATTGACGCGGGCGAAGGGCATTCGGATGACGACCTGTATATTTTCGCTTTTGTCACAGGCTTGAAAGCGACTTCGCCTAATGATATTAAAAAAATAATCGAAACGAATCAACCGCATTACTTTATTCATAAAATGCCTGAGCGATGGAGAAATCCATCGCATTGGAATCCGCTTGGCGCGCTGACTCTAAAATCTGAAGCGGAAGAAACTATCAACGTAGAAATTAGCGGAGAGAATGAGGCGCGGGATTTTTATACGCGAGCGGTGAATCTTCCGCCGAAGAAAAAAATCGTCGTGAGCGATTCGTTTTATTCTATTTCATCCATTCATATCAAAGAGAAGCCAATCGCGCGATTGGGCGTCGTCATACAAAAAGAAACATACATTATCGCGCCCGTTGAATGGGAAAATATCTGGGTCTATGGCATAGATATTTTGTTCGCGGGATTTATCGCGCGCGGAGAATATCGTCGGCGCGCAAAATATATCCCGGCAAAGACGCGGGTATTTCAATATAATAAAACGCGCGTGAAAAATCTGGCTGTGCCGATCGCGTCGCTGAAGCCGCTGCAAGATTTGTTTGATCGCGCTGTGGCGTTTGCATATCGCCGTGATCACGGCGTTGAATCAAATCGTTTTTAAGGTAATATTACGACAAGAAAAAATGGAATCAACTCAACCTAAACCCACTCCAAGACCTGCGCGAAAACCTCGCCCTGTAAACGTCTTTACGAGAACGGTAGGCGTGGCAATCTTGCTTGCGACTCTGTTTACCGCATTGGCGCCCAACAGTTTCTTCGCCAGCAATTTGCAAAAGCAATTGAGTTTAATGCTCACGCCGCAAGCGCAGACGAATTTTGTCGGCTCGTCGCAGCCGCAGTTGCGTATTGGCATTGTCGCGGGGCATAACGGCAACGACTCGGGCGCGGTCTGCACGAACGCCAACGGCGAAGTCACGCTGACCGAAGCGGACGTGAACCTCAAGATCGCCAATCTGGTGCGCGATAATTTGACCGCGCAGGGTTATCAAGTGGATCTGCTCAACGAGTTTGATACGCGCCTCAACGGGTATCGCGCCGTCGCGCTGGTTTCCATCCACAATGACTCATGCGAATACGTCAACGATCAAGCGACGGGATTCAAAGTCGCCTCGTCTATGGAAACGCGCGACAAGAACCGCGCGCAGCGTTTGACCGATTGCATGGTAGACCGCTACCAAAAAGCAACGGGGCTAACTTTCCACGCGGGCAGCATCACAGGAGATATGCGCGAATATCACGCCTTCTCTGAAATTAATCCAGACACCATCACCGCCATTATCGAAACAGGATTTTTATATCTCGACCGCGAGATTCTCACCCGCCAAACGGAACGAGTCGCCAACGGAGTCACGCAAGGCATTTTATGTTTTATAAATAACGAAAGCGTGCCGCCGACGCCGATTGCGCCATGAGTAAATTTTCGTCGCGAAAA
>JAVHOY010000104.1:2237-3814 GCA_036170295.1 bacterium | reverse complement strand
CCGTCAACGACGCTCGCCAGCGTCACAAGCAAGTGGAAGTCACAGCGTATACGCCAGCATAATGATACACAAAACGGTTTCGTTGACATGATGTCCGAGACCGTTTTTCATCCTTCATCATTCCGCGCTCATCCTTTCACTTTTCCCGCCACTCCATCAACTCTTTCAACGCCAGACTCGGCGTCGCATCCCCTTTGCGACCTGAATTCCATGTCACGATCAAATCTTTTTTTGCGCGGGTGACGCCCACATACAACAAACGCAGACGTTCCTTGACATAACCTGTGCGCGATTGCGTCGTCGCGGCGCCTTCTTCGTACCCGTCATATTCGCTGGCGGATTCCAACGCGCTCAACTGCGCCAGCGCTTCGGCTTCGAGATTTAATCCGCCGCGCACAAACCATTTTTCTGAGATGAAATGATCGCCGGGCATGTTCGAGGGGAAGTCATAATTATTGACCGACATCATATACACGCGATCCCACTCCAAGCCTTTGGCTTTGTGCATCGTCGTCACCACTACTTTGCCGCGATATTTTTCGGGGTCAAAGCCCGAATCATCCGACGAAAATCCGATGAAGCGCCGTTCGTTCTTTGCGATGACCGCGAGTTCTGTTGTCAACTCAGGCAGCCGCCAATCGTGATGATCGTTCGCGGCTTGACGCAACATCAGCGCGAGTTTATGCGCCAGCGCCAGATCCGCCGCGCCGCTGAAAACATCCTGCGCGAGCGTGAGAATTAATTGATCAATCGGAAGCGTGACCGCATTCAACCAGCGTTGCACATTGACGCGAAATTCCTTTAACTCCGCGATGACTTGCTCCGCTTCGGTTTCGGTCAGCGCTAACAAAATATCTTCGTGCTGCGGCGCGACAAAATTTTCAACATGCGTCATTTTTCGCAAAATCGCCGTCGCGTGTTTCATCAACTCTGTATCCCCAATTGCCAATTCCCGATTGCCAATTACCTCTTCTCTCCAATCCCTTCTCCAAACTTCATACGCCTTCGACAACTTGCCCGCCGATTGTGGGTCGGCAAGATAAGATAATAAATAATTTAACGAACCCGCTGCCGCCCGCGTGCTGGCTGTGGATGAAATCAACTCGATGGTTTCGATGCCGCGTTTTCGCAACGCTTCGTTAACTTCCACGCCGCGTTGGTTGCGCGGGACAAGAACCGCGATGGTTGGCTTTTGCTCATCGGGTAGATCAGCCATCGAATCTAAATAACTCTTGATGGATTTCGCCACCGCTTCCAATTCTTCTTCGGGCGTGTATTTTCTGACGAATAATTTAATCGCTTCGGGATCATTCGGCGGATTTTGCTGCGGATCATTTTCGGGGGTTGGCACAATATGCGGCACACTCAACGCGCCACGCGCGTTTTCATTCGGATGCGAATTCATCGCCCAATCAATTAAATGATTTGCGAGGTCAATCACAGACGGTTGCGATCTGCCCGACTCGGGCATATCTTGATTTGGATTTTCGCGGATAAATTCGCGCAAGAGCTCGGGGTCGGCGGTGGTGAAAGTTTCAAAGATGGCTTGGTTTGGGTCGCCCACGCGCACCCAATTT
>JAVHOY010000104.1:0-2137 GCA_036170295.1 bacterium | reverse complement strand
GCCGCTGATCAACCTCAAAATATTTTGCTGCGTCTGACTTGAGTCTTGCGCTTCATCTTCGAGAATAAATGGATAGCGATAGCGCAAGCGTTCCAAATATTCCGCGTCGTTTTGAAGCAGAGTCAACGCGAGACGAATCAAATCGTCAAAGTCCACTGCGCCGCGATAATTCAGCGCGCGCTGATAATCCGCGTAGATGCTGGTTCCGAGTTCGGCGAGCGGCAACGGGACAGGGGATTCGTTCAGTTTGATTCGTAACATCTCTGGAGTTAACAAGCGGTCTTTCGCGGAGCGGATAAACGCCAGCGCGAGCGAATCCACCATGTTGGGCAACTGCTCGCGGCGAATCCAATCGCGCTTGGATTGATCCATTTCGGGGTCGAGGTATTCATCCAGCGAGTGAGACGCCAGCCACGCATTGACCGACTCGCGCCGAATGAAACCCGCCTCGCGCTCGTCAATAATGCTGAATTGATTATCCAGCCCCACGCTCGCAGGTTTCTCGCGGACAATATCGTGCGCGAGTCCATGCAGTGTGCGCACGCGATATTTATATAGCGCCTGAATGGGGTTATCAAAAAACTTTTTGATGCGCGCTTCAAAATTATCCACCGCCGAGTTGACCAGCGTAACGATCAGAACTTCCTGCTCGTCTTGCAGCCAACCTTCGTGGATGATTTTCGCCGCCAGCGCGGAGAGGATATGCGTCTTGCCCGCGCCGGGCACTGCGGCAATGCCGAGCGCTCCGCCGTTATAGCGGAGGATGGATTCTTGGGAGGGGCGAGGAGTGAAGGTAGTCATAAATCAAAGCGAAACTATCTGGGATCCGCTCGCAAACTTTCGGGCGGAACGCCGCGCCACATTTCGATGCGCCGAAACGATTCGACATAGCCCATGCGATAATACGCGGGCAGATGCGGATCGTCCACCTGAATATTTTCAACGTGCGTATCGAGGCGCGGATATTGAGAATGTAAGTGAGTCAGCAACGCGTATGCGACTTCGGCGGGATCGCCCTTTTCCGTTTTGATAGCGAAGCGCGTCAGTAAAAATTTTTGGCGCTGATAAACAAGCCAGCCGCGACTATCGTCCGCAAGCATGATCCGCAAACCTGAAACGTCATGCGCGTTGAACAGCGACTCGGATTGATTCGTCCACGGCTGCGCGCCGCGATCATGTCCCACTAAAACGAGCGCGTCGGTACGATCTAATCGTTGCGCGTCGGCGACAATGGGATTGGGCGGCGGAATCTGCGGGGAGCGCCGCAACACCAACAACTCGCCGACTTCGTAAAATTTCAACTTCAAAAATAATTGATGCGCGGGCGTGTTGTGCTTGATCACTTCCAGCATCGAAAAATTAAGTCCAAGATGTTCGGCGCGTTCAAGCAGACCGTTCATCAAAGCCTTGCCTGCTCCGCTGCGCCGCGTGTTGGGAATCACGCCCAAGCGAGTCATCCACGCGCGGTCTTCGCGTACGCCGAGCATAGCGAGTCCCAGCGCTTCGCCGTCTTGCGCGGTAGCGACAAATGAATTTTGCAAATCTACGTCGTAGATGCGAACGTATTCCGCCAAGCGCGCGGCGTTCATCGGCATAGGCACCATGTAATCCACGCGGGTTCGGTTATAAATCTCGGCAAGCTGTTCAAAGTCGAACTGGCTGGCAGGAATCAATAATGTTGTATCAGTATTTGTGATCATTAACATCTATGGAGTCTTCAAAAAAGATTTAACTTGAGCGGCAAACTCGGCGACCTTAACGATCGGTTTACCAATGTAGCCATTGCATCCATAGCTTTCGATCATCTGCCGCGCGGTCTCTTGGGGCCAGGCGGTGAACGCAATGATAGGAGTCGCATTGAGCGCGGTTTCATCGCGCAGCCAGCCTGCCAAAGTCTGACCGTCGTAATCGGGTAAGCCAAGATCAAGCAAGATAAGATCGGGGAGTTGATCTCGCGCTATTTGCAATCCCGTTTCCGCATCGGGCGCGTGAAGGACTTCGTATCCGCTCGGCGTTAATGCGCGGCGCACGAGGTCAACGGTATCAAGGACGTCTTCGATCAAAAGAATTTTTGTCATAGGAAGGCTCATGCTCCCTCATCCCCAGCCCTTCCCCCATAGGGGAAGGGAGGCTTTGC
>JAVHOY010000103.1:2717-16800 GCA_036170295.1 bacterium | reverse complement strand
TACTTAATAAAATTCCCAACCGTGTACACCGCTCCCGCAATGGACGGTGTGCTTTTCATTTCGATCACATGTCCTTTGGAAAAGGCTTTATACGCGGCGGCGGCGATTTCTTTTTCGGTGGAAAAATGTTCGTCGCGGATGTTATGTCCCAGCAGGCTGAACATAAAAACCATGAAGGGTTTTTCAACGGGCGTGCCGTACACCATTTGACCGCCGGGTTTTAACACGCGATTCACTTCCGCAAAAGCGCGCACTAATTCCAGCGGTTTGAGGTGTTCTAAAATACTGACCAGCAGCACGGTATCAAAACTACCATCGGGATAGGGCATGTTTTGCACGTCGCCTTTTTCAAGGAAGAGCGGAATATTCATCGGCGCAAAAACAGATTGAACAGCCTCAATATCCGCCGTCAAATCAATGCCGTGAATTTCCTGATACATGTCGTGCAAGTTGGGGAAAGCAAGCCCCGTGCCAAAACCCACTTCAAGGATTTTTTCTCCGCCTGTGCATTCGCCCAAAGCGAGTTCCACGCGCTGACGATACATTTTTCCAAACACGGGCCAGTAATAATATTTAATCGGATCGTATTGATTAACGCCTTTATATTTTTCAGCGGGAAGTAATTTGAGGACGGGAGCGGACATAAATTTCCTTTAAGTTTTTTTACCAAGAGCCGCGTTACTTGCCTTCAGAATCTAGATCGTCTTCGTCAAGGGACAACAAATCGAATTTGTTGAGGTCGTTGTTGAAATTCAAATTTTCAAGCGCGTCTTCGAGATATTCGACGAGGTCTTCATCTTCGGTTTGATCAATCAAATGGATAAGGTAAACGCGCGCGTCGTCGCCGCCGATTTGTGAAAGCGCCCAAATCGCGGCTGCGGCGACGTCGTCGTCTTGCTCTTCATCTTGAAGCGCTTGAATCATGATGGGAACGGCTTCTTCAATCAGCAATTCGCCTGCGGCTTCAACGGCGGCAAGACGGATGCGCGCATCCGTATCAAGCAGCATACTGATCACATCTTCGCGCCAGCGTTCGTCGTCGTGGGAGCGTCCCATGGCGCGCAAGGCGCTGGCAACCCAAGTCGGGTCGGCGCGTTCAAACGCGGATTCGATTAATTCGGTCAATTCGACGTTTGAAGAATAGCCCAATGATTCAAGCGCGCGTTTGCGTAAAGAGGAATCCTCTTCGCTTTTTACAATTGCAACCAGCGCTTTTTCTATTTTTCGTTGCAAGGCTCCGTCCAATTTTTCCAACTCGGCAAGCAACACAAATTCGCCGAGCAGAGTCGCGGCTTCGATGCGCGGAGCGAGATTCGCATCGTGCAAAAGAATTTCGACGAAGGAGTCCGTCAAACGCGGATCGTCCACTTCGGCGAGCAGAGCAATCGCGCGGGCGCGGACTTCTCCATCTGCGTCGGCGAGCAGCGCGCGCCCAATCGCTTCGTAGGAGACGACGGTATCAGAGTCGAGGCGCGCGAGAAGCGCGTCAAGTAGAATCAACTTGCGCGGCAGATTCACATCGCGCCACGCATCCATAAATTGTTGCAAAGATTTTGAATCGAGGTCGGAATAAAATTTGAGATGACTTTGCGGAATGTCTTTGTCCGAATTTCGCAAATGGTCGAGAACGTTTTGAAGGGAAAGTTTTTCTGCCATGTTAAGGAATTTTAACGGGGTTGATGAAATCCATGACGTTGACGAAAAGCATCAGCGCGATCAGCAAAAGCATGGCGACGCCGTTGACCATATTTTCGCGTTCGGGCGAGATGCGGCGATGAAATAAAATTTCGGGGAGCGTGAAAAGAATGCGTCCGCCGTCGAGCGCGGGAATGGGCAGCAAGTTCATCACGCCAAGCGAAACGCTGAGCAACCCAATGAGGCTGAGCGTAAAGTTGGTGGGCTGGGGCGCGGGCGCGCCTGCGGGAGCGGCGGCGGCTTGTTGTCTGCTGGTAATGTCTTCCTCAACAGCGACGCCGAACATATCGAAGATGCCTTTGAAGCCGACGATGCGCGCGTCTTTGGGAGCGATCACTCCTTGAATGATGGCGACGGGGATGTAAAGAATCGTGACGGCTTGCGTAGCGGTAACGATTGCGCCGCCGCTGGCGATCTCGGCAAAAGTTGCGGCGCGAGTCGGATACGTCAAACCAACGCCAAGCGCGCCGTTCGTTCGGCTTGATAAGGGCGTGGCGGTGATCGTCATTTTTTCGCCGTTGCGTTCGATGAGAATTTCGACGGGCTTATCCAAGTTGGCTTTGATGAGATCAATCGCGGGTTGAATATCGGTTACGCTTTTGCCGTTGATTGCCAGCAAGATGTCGCCCGCTTGAATGTGCGCTTGTTGCGCGGGAGAGTCTTTTACAACGGAATCGATTTTGACGGAGCCGGGAACGGGAATTCCTTGAAGCGCGATCAAAACAGAAAAGACGACGATGGCGGTCAGCAAATTCATCACAGGTCCCGCGAACAACACGACGAGTCGTTTCCACGGATTCGCGGCGGCAAGCCCGCCGACGATGTTGGGATCGTTCTCGCCTTTCGGGCGAATGAATCCGCCGAGCGGCAGCGCGTGAATCGTAAATTCGGTTTCGCGCCATTTGAAGAGCGTGACCAGTTTATAAGAAGGCAAGCCCAAACCGAATTCTTCGACTTCAATTTTTGCCCAACGCGCGGCGATGAAGTGACCGAGTTCATGCACAACGATCATTCCGCTTAAGGCGACTAGAAATATGATTAGTTTGATAAAAAGAGGCACCATTTTTCTTCCTTACTCTAATTCGCCTTAGCCTATAGCGCGACATAAATGTCGCGCTATAAATTTACATTGCCAAAGCGATCTATTATTGCGACAACGGGGGGAATTATATCTGTAAATGAATTTGATTCGAGTTATAGATTTATTAGATAATTTGCGCCGCGCCGCCAACCCCTGCAACGAGCACATCGCTCACGCCGTTGAGTTCGCGCAATTTGGCTTCCACTTCTTTAGCGTATGCGCTCAAACAAATCACATGCGCGTTTGCGCCGGCGTCCACCGTGTACGCGACGGGCAGTCCTTTGCCGCGCCACTCGCGCACCGCATGGAAAATTCCAACGGTTGCCGCTTGCCAATACATCAACGGCGGATTGGAAGTCATCATGACCGCGTGCATCATGTCGGAATCAAGTTCGATGATATCCGCGAATGATTCAAAATCTTTATTGAGGATCGCGCTGCGGCAAATATCGAGGCGGCGCGGCGTATCTTCCACGCGCGCGGCTTGCAATGGACTTGTCCCTGCGATGGCGTGACCTTCGGTGGAGCCTGTCTTTTTATGCGCCGCGCTGACCACCGCAATGCAATCTACTAAATCCCAATGTTCGGGCGGCACAATCGAGACCGCATAAGAATCTTCATCGCCAGCCCCCATCTTCCATTCGACAAAACCGGATGGAATGGAACGCGCCGCAGAGCCTGATCCGCGCCGCGCGAGGCGCGAGAGTTCGGCTTCGCTTAATTTCAATCCAGCCGCAGTGGATGAAGCCAGCGCCAAAGCCGCGAACGCCGCCGCCGAAGATGCAATGCCTGCGCCTGCGGGAAAATTATTTGCGCTTTTCACTTCGGCTTTTTCTTTGATGTTCGCCATCTTACGCACAAGGTCAAGGATAGATGAAACGCGAGCCAAACCTTTGCCTGTCACAGCGTACTCATTGATGAAAAGCGAATCGCGTCGAACCGAATTGAACGTAACCGTTGTACGCGCAAAGAGTCCATCCAAATTCATTGAGATGGAGCCGTTAACGGGAAGACGCAAGACGTTATTGCGGTTGCCCCAATATTTGATGAAAGCGATATTGGAAAATGCTTGGGCGGTTGCGGAGAAGGCATGCATAAGGTTACTCCCCCAAATACGCCGCCACAATTTTTGGATTGTCGCGTAATTCGGCGGCGGGCGCGGCATACGCCAGCTGGCCGCGCTCCAGCACGTAGGCGTAATCCGCCACTTGCAGGGCTTTGCGCGCGTTTTGTTCCACCAACAACAGGGTTACGCCCTGTGTGCGAATTTCGCTGATGATCTCGAAAATCTGATTGACGATGATCGGCGCCAGCCCCATGCTTGGCTCGTCGAGAGTCAACAATTTGGGACGCGCCATCAACGCGCGCGCGACGACCAGCATTTGTTGTTCGCCGCCGCTCATCAAGCCCGCGGATTGTTTGCGGCGTGTTTCCAAAATTGGGAAGCGTTTGAACATGGCGCGCAGATCGTTTTCGATTTCAGCCGCGTCGTTGCGAATGTATGCGCCGAGCCGCAGATTTTCCTCCACGCTCATCGTTGCCAAAACTTCGCGCCCCTCCGGGACTTGCGCCAAACCCAGATGGGTAATCTGATCAGCCCGAAGGTTCGTAATGTCGCGCCCGTCCAATTCGATATGTCCGCGCGCGGCTTTGAGCGCTCCGCCGATGGTATTGAGCGTGGTGGATTTTCCTGCGCCGTTCGCGCCGATAATTGCCACCACCTGCCCAGGTTTTACTTCAAAGGAAACATCCCGTACGGCTTCGATGGCGCCATAGTTCACGCTCAGGTTGGAGACCTTAAGCATCAGCCGCCTCCTCCGCTCCCAGATAAGCGGTAACAACCAGCGGGTCCGATTTGACCGCGCCCACTGTCCCGCGCGCGATGACCTGTCCAAAGTTCAAGACCACCACATGATCGCAGACTTGCGCAATGAACGTCATGTCATGTTCGATCACCAGCGCTGTCAAGCCTTCGGCGCGCAAACTCAAAATCAATTCGCCGAGGCGCGCCGTTTCAGCGGCATTCATGCCTGCGGTCGGTTCGTCGAGCAGTAAAAGTTTGGGATGCGTAGCCAGCGCGCGCGCAATTTCGACGCGGCGTTGATCGCCATACGAAAGCGCATCGGCGGGCGTGTCGCTGAATTTTTCCAGCCCGAGGCGCGCCGTCAATTGCAGCGCCTGCGCGCGCAAACGCTTTTCCTCGGCGCGGTAACTCGGCAGCGCCAACGCCGCGCTCAATAATCCCGATTTGCCTTGCGTGTGCATCCCGACAATAATATTATCCAGCACAGACATCTCGGCAAACAGGCGGATGTTTTGATACGTGCGCGCAACGCCAAGTTGATTAATTTTATGCGGCGGAAGTTTTTGAATCGGCTGATCCATAAAGCGGATGTCTCCGCCTGTGGGCTGATCCAACCCGCTGATGAGATTCAGCAAAGTAGTTTTTCCCGCGCCGTTGGGACCGATCAACCCCGTGACCTGGCCTGATTCCGCTTCAAAGGAGACGTCGCTGACTGCGGCTAATCCGCCAAAATTACGGCTGACGCGGCTGAGGGTAAGCATGGTCATCGCGTCCCCCCGCGGCGGAAGATGCTGCGTATCCATTTTGGGTTGACCAATCCATGCGGCAGGTAGACGATCACCAACACCAGAATCATGCCGTTGACAATGCCGCGATATTCTTTCATAAAGCGCAGGGCTTCAGGCAGGATGGTGAGAATTGCCGCGCCGACCAATGCGCCAGACCAGTGCAGTGTGCCGCCCAAAACCGCAAACGCCAGAATGTTGACCGCCGCGCTGAAACTGAAATCGTTAGGCCCCACAAAGCGCGTCAGGTGCGCGCTGAATCCGCCCGCCAGCCCCGCCACAAATGCGCCCAATACAAAAGCCAGCAATTTATATTGATAGACGTTAATGCCCATCGTGGCAGCGACGCTCTCGTCGCGGCGGATGGCGGCTAATGCGCGGCCCGCGCGTGAGCGATGAAATTGAATCAGGAAGATACATAAAATAAATAAAACAAATAATAGCGACGCAGGCGTGGTCAATTTGGGGATACCGTCCAAGCCTTGCGCTCCGCCGAGCAGAGTCAGCCCGCTGAACTTATCAAAGTTGACCGCCGCAATGCGGACAATTTCCCCGAAGCCGAGCGTGGCAATTGCCAGGTACACATCCCGCAGGCGCAGGACGGGCAGTCCCAACAGCCAGCCGATCAACGCCGCGCTCAACGCGCCCGCTAATAAACTAATTGGAAATGGCGTACCCGCATGAATGGTCAACACAGCAGAGATATATGCGCCAATCCCCATGAAGCCCGCGTTCGCCAGTGAAAGCAATCCAGTATAGAGCGTGAAATAAATGCTGATTCCCAACAGCATGTTGATCAACGCAAACTGCGTCACGCTTCCGTACGTTGCCCAAAATTCTGAAAATAGATTCATTTTATTTTACGCGCGTTTAACGCTCGAACGTCCCAGCAAACCGTTGGGACGGACAAGAAGAATAATCAGCAATAATACAAATGAGACGGCGTCGCGCAAATCGCTGGAAAGATAAGCCACGCTCATCACTTCGCTGAACGCCAGGATAAGACCGCCCAGCACCGCGCCTTCGATGTTGCCCAACCCGCCCAGCACGATCACAGTCAAACCTTTTAAGTTCATCGGTCCGCCCATGAAAGGTGAGATGGAATTGAACGCCAGTCCGAGCAAAACGCCTGCCGCGCCTGCCAGCGCTCCCGCGATGAAAAACGTCTGCATGATGATCTGGTCAACGGGGATGCCAAGCCGCGCGGCCGTGATGGTGTTGTACGCCACCGCGCGCATAGCTTGTCCCTGGCGCGTGCCCATGATCAGCCAGCGCAGGAAAACCATGATAAGAAAGGATATGCCCAGAATGGTCAACTGTAAAAGCGTGACAGAAACCGACCCCAATGTAAATACTTTAACAGGGAAAATATCAAATGGAAAACGGGAAACCTGCGCGCTAAAAACTCCCTGTGCGGCGCTGATCAACACAATGGACGCGCCAATGCTGGAGATCAAGGTTGCCAAATGCGGCGCATGACGATCGCGCAAAGTCTTGAAAGCGATGCGATCCAACAGGACGCCGAGTAATCCGCTGAAAAGCATGGCGGCTGGCAAAGCCAGCCAAATCGGCAAATGCAATTTTGTGACGCACACCAATCCAATGAACGCGCCCCACATATATAACGATGGATGCGCAAGATTGAGAATCCCCAAGACGCCAAAAACCAGCGTATATCCCAAAGCGAATAGGCTATACACTGCGCCAAGCCAGATTGCGTTCACCACTTGTTGCCAGAACATAGGCATCCTAGAAAACGTCCCGCTGATATGGTTGATACCAGCGGGACGCTGTGATTCCAATGGTCACGTTTCAAACGCGGCCTGCATGATGTTACGGCTGGAAGACTTCAAACACGCCGCCTTTGACCGCCAATACAACGGGTTCGTGAATGGGGTCGCGGTTCGCGTCAAAGGAGTAAAGACCCAGCGGGCTTTCAAAATCCTTGATCCCCGCCAAGGCATCACGGACGGCGGCATGGTCAACGCTATCCGCATTCTTGATGGCGAGAGCGGCGACCCACGCGGCGGTGTAAGCCTGCGCCGCGAACTGATCGGGATTGGCGCCATACGCGGCGTTGAAATCTGAGACGAATTTTGCGCTGGCAGGGAAGGGACTGGCCACATTCCATGCCGCGCCAGAGATCGCGCCTTCTGCGGCAGCGCCGGCAATTTCAGCCAGTTTGGGGCTGTTGAATCCGTTACCGCCAATGAAGCGGACAGTTTCAGGAATGCCCAACGTGCGCGCCTGTACCATGATGTTGGCGGCTTCTTCAGCCAACGCCGAAACAACAATCGCATCGGGGTTGAGCGATTGGATCTTGGTCAACTGCGCGGAGAAATCGGTATCGCCTTTGGCGAAGGTTTCCTCGGTCAGAATTTCAATGCCTTCGGCTTCGAGCGCGGCTTTGAAAACATCGTAACCACTTTGAGTGAAGGCGTCATCATTGCCATACATTAAAGCGACTTTGGTCAAACCGAGCGCGGCTTTGGTGACCTTGATGGTGTTCGGGATGACTGCACTTTCGGGCAGGCTGGTACGGAAAATGAAATTACCAATATCGGTGATGCCACTGGCAGTATTGGAACTGGCCACAACCGGCATCCCGCCTTCCTGCGCCAGCGGATCAGCGGACTTGGCTTCACTGGAAAGCGTCGGTCCAAGAATGACCGTCACATCCGGGTTGGCGATCAATTTTTCAAAAGCGGCAATCGCCTGTTTGGGATCGCCCGCCGCGTCTTCGTAGACAACCTTCACCGTAGTCGCATCGCCGAAGAATTTCTGGTCGTTCATCTGCTTGACCGCCAGGTCAATTCCTTTTTGAATGGCTGTGCCATACAAAGCGGTTGCGCCGCTCAGGTCATGCACCGCGCCGAGTGTGATCTCAGCGGGCAGGTTGCTTGTCACAGGCGCTTGAGTAGCGGTCGGCGCTTCGGTGGGGGCTGGGGCCTGCGTGGCAGGCACAGTCGTCGGCGCGGGCGTGGTCGCTCCTCCGCAGGCTGTGACCAGGATGCTGGCAAGCATCAGGACAATCAATATTTTTAACATCGTTGTTTTCATTTCTTCTCCTTGTTGAATTTGAATGGAAGCGCATAGTATACGCCTTTTTTATCATGAGCGAAATATTTTTAAGCGGCAATTCTCAATTGATTTTTTATTATCATCTGTGATAAAAGTTTTCATAATGAGAAGCGCAGTTTCACTGCGAAGAAACAAGGATTCTCCTTTGCGATCTTCATTCCTTTATGTGCAATGAAACCCTGCCGCTAAAAAAACAGTTTTATGGGTACAATTCCCTGCATGGACGAAACAGCCCTCATTCAAACCGCCCAGCGCGGCGACCTTGATTCATTCAATACCCTTGTTCTTAATTATCAGAATATGGTTTTCAATACCGCGCTTCGCATTCTCGGCGACGAAGACCTCGCGCAAGACGCGGCGCAAGATGCGTTTATTTCCGCGTTTAAAAATGTTTCATCGTTTCGCGGCGGATCGTTCAAAGCGTGGTTAATGCGCACCGTCACCAACGCTTGCTACGATGAGTTGCGCCGCAAAAAGCGCCGACCGACGACTCCGCTTGAACCCGATACCCACGACGGCGAAGAGATAGACTCTCCGCGTTGGCTCGCCGACCCCAACCTAACTCCCGCAGAACAATCCGAAGCCAACGAACTCGAACACGCCATTCAACATTGTCTTGATGCGCTTCCGATTGAATTTCGAACCGTCGTAGCGCTTGCCGATATTCAAGGCATGGATTACAGCGAAGTCGCAAGCGCTGTTCGCGTTCCGCTTGGCACGGTCAAGAGTCGGCTTGCGCGCGCGCGTTTACGTCTGCGCGAATGTCTGCGCGAGTTTGAGGAACTATTGCCCGCATCATTTCGTCTGGAAGGGGAGCATATCCAATGAAAAATTCCCGCGATATCGAACTCCTTTCCGCTTATTTAGACGGACAACTTAATCCGAATGAATCCGCGCGCCTTGAAGCGCGAATAGATTCTGACGCGGAGTTAAATTCCGCTTTGATAGATATTCGCGCCGCGCGAAACATTCTCCGCCAACTTCCGCGACGCAAAGCGCCGCGCAACTTCACATTGACTCGCGCAATGGTCGGCGCGAATCCGCCTTTGCCGCGCGCGCATTCCTTCTTTCAATTTTCATCTGCGTTTGCAACTGTCTTATTAATTTTGACCTTCGCCGCAAATATGTTCTCTTCGCAAATGGGCGGATCTGCGTCTGCGCCCGCCAATAGCGCAAGCAGTGAAGCCGCTCCAATGCAAGCGTTAGCGCCGATGGCAGCCGCCGCAACCGAAGCGCCATCTGTAGAAATGCTTCCGCTGGCTACCGCTTCTGCGGATGCCGCCACTGATGCGGCGCCGATGGCAAAACAAGCGCCGAGCGTTGAGAACTCCGCGCCGCAGAATTCGCCTGAAGTTCAAAATCAAATCGCGGTTCCTATCGCATGGCAAATTGGCTTGACGGCGCTTGCCATCATCGGCGCGTTGATTGCGTTTGCTTTGCGTCAATCGGCAAAAAGAAAATGGCGCTAAGAGATCGTCACATCAAATTTTGTCCGCGTTGCGGCGCCGAGATGATCCGCGAAAATAAATTCGGCGGCGAGCGTCCCGTTTGTCCGCAATGCGGATGGATTTATTTTGTTGACCCGAAAGTTGCGGCGGCTGTCCTCGTCGAGGATGACCGTCGCGTTCTGCTTGTGCGCCGCGCCAACGAACCGTTTCGCGGGTTGTGGACTTTGCCCGCCGGTTTTGTCAACGGCGGCGAAGACCCCGCCGAAGCCGCCGCGCGCGAATGTTTGGAAGAGACGGGTTTGACCGTGCGCGTCACGCGCATAGCGGATATCATCGCAGGGCTGGAACATGAACGCGGCGCCGATTTTATTATTGTCTATCATGCCGAGGTTATCAGCGGCGAGCTCGTCGCTGCCGACGACGCCGACGCGGCGGATTGGTTCGCGCGCGATCAATTGCCCCCATTGGCGTTCAAAGCCACACAAAAAATTTTAGCGCAGTAAACGCTCGTCATTGCGAGGCGCAGCCGAAGCAATCTTCAACACAAGAGATTGCTTTACCGCAACGAACGCGGCTCGCAATGACAATACTCAAGTTATTCCCCACGCAAAAAAAGTTGGAATATGCAAAATTCGTTTTCCATTTTTGCGCGCTTGCTCGTCCAACATTTTCATTTTTTGGATTTCTTCGTCCGATGCGATTCCCTGCAAATCAAATTGGATCGTCTCCCATTCGCTTTCCCAATCCTCAATAGAATGCGCTAAATCTGGATTTTGAATTTGACCTGTTTCAATAATCTTGATTCCCGCCTGATAAAAAATCTCAGCCAGCGCGCCGCCCAAAAATGGATTCGCGCCTTGCCTGCGCAATGATTCCGTTTGCATCGCGCCCAGCGATTTGAGTTCTGTCGGCTCGTCCACGCGTTGACTGTAATCGGGCTCGGCGAACGCAATCACATGATGGCTGACTCGCGCCATCTCGCGCACAACTTGCAACGGGTCTTTCACCCATAACAAAAAATAATGACAATAAGCGATATCGAATGATTTGTCGGCGTATGGCAAATGATGACCGTCTGCGCGGATGAGGGAAACGCCTGAGGCGTGGATTCTACATTCGGCAAGCGCGGCAGCGTCAAGGTCGAGTCCGTAGCGCGCGGCGGGCTTGGGGAGTTCGCTCAAGATTGCGCCGTAACCGCAGCCTACGTCTAGGATTCGTTTTGCGCGCGCGCATCCCGCCTGATCAAATATATAGGCTCGCAAGTCGCGCGTCCATGCGGCTTGACGAAGATAACGCGAACGCCAGTTCATCCTTCGCAATAGCGCGGCGGTTCGCGCCAATCCAAAACGAATTGAATCTGCTCGTCGGTTTCAGGCGAGCGCGGATGAAAAATATTTACAGGTCGGGTGTGAAATAAATGATTCACCTGAGCGAGCGCATGTGTGGGCGTTTCGCCGTGACGGACAAGATAACAGCCGACGGTCATTCCCGTGCGCCCAATGCCAGCCCAGCAATGGACATAAATTTTGCGATTGCGATTTAGCGCGTCGTCAATCGTATCCAAAACATGGCGCATGGTTTCAACATTTGGCACGCCAAAATCTTGAATGGGAATGCATGTGTAATTTACATCCAGTTCGTAGAGCGGCGCAAGTTCTTTTAAGAGCGGCTCGTATGGAACGAGTTCGCGCGGATGAGTCAGGTCAATGAAATCGGTAATGCCCGCTTCAAGAAACGCGGAAAGTTTTTTACGCGCGATGGTTTCTTGCGAGCTGCTCGGATATTCGCCCGCAAGAAATTGATCGGGAATGACCCAGTAGGATTCAGAAATTGGAATTGAGGGCATTTTATTTTGCAATACTACAGGCGTTGCTCAATATATCTTGGCGCAACTGAACCAATTCGGGATATTGATAGAAGAACGCGATCTTCTGCTCTTTGATGGAAGATCCTTTCGGCTTGGGACTGAATACAAAATACGCAAAGGCTTCGGCAATATCTTCGTCGGGATGTGTGACGGAGTAGTCGTCTAAAAATTGATTCTGATACATTTTATAAAAATGATAAAGCGCGTTGTAATATGGAATTTGATCTTCCGTTCCATACTGCAGCGCGTCCGCTTTTTGCCACTCGGCGTTTATATCCAGCCAGAAGCGATTATAAAAAGCGGCGATGTATGAATCCGCGTGACTGCAACCCATGCCCGTAAAGTAGTTTGGGCAGGCGGCGGCTTTTTCCATTTGCAGCGTTTGATTATAGGGATCGTCCACAACTTGCTGATCGGGTTCCATTTGCGCGGCGTCGAGCGTAAGGATGTGGGCATATTCATGGACAAGAGTAAACAAAAGCGCGTCTTTATTTGCGAGGTCGGCAACGTCAATTTCCAACACCCAATGCGTGAGATCGTTTTTGGTTTGGTCGGCAGCCGCGAGGGTATTATCAACCCCATCTGTGAAGACGTTGTATTGCGTCACCACTTGACGATTTTGCGGCGGAATTAAATTTGCGAATATTTGCCACGCTTGATTTTGCAGCGCGTAATTTTTTTGTTCGTCCAGCAAATCGCTTGAAACGTCCTCCAATATTGGCGCGGACAGTTTATCGCCGTTCACTAAATATTTTGCCAAATAAGAAGATTCTGGCGCAGGAGAATCTGACGCGCCCGCCATGTTGTACACGTCGCCTTGCGCGCTGGCGATGATTTCCGTCATCGTGACCGCGCAAGTTGCGCCCGATGTTTGAGCGATGGGTTCGCGCGAAGAATATTTGAAGGTCAAACCAAATGTAATTCCCACAATCGCGGCAAATAGGATAAGGGCAAGCATAAATTCTTTTTTCATAATTTCTCCGACAATAAAATTGCCAGAAGCGCTCTGGCAATTTGGATTATATAGCGTGAAGGCTAATATGTCATTACAACAGCTACTCTTCGTTGAGCGCGGCAAGCCCAAGCGCAAGCAAGCCAATGCCTAGCAAAGTTATTTTTGTGTCGCCAGGCGTTGCGCCGAGAAATCCCAATACCACTACGGCGACTCCCATCGCCATGCCGACGGCTTTCAACACAAGCGCAGTCAATTTCTTATTCATTTTTATCTCCTCATTGTTTGAAAATAGTTTGCCATTCGTCTCGTAATAGATTTCCCAACACCTTATCCGCTTGACCTTGCGCGGGGAGAACGTCTCCGTCAGGTTCGACATACATCCATGTTTTGCCTGCGCCTTGTGGAGTTTCTTCGTCTGCAGTTTCAAACGCGACAGAATTCGACGCGGAATATGGAACGGGCAAATCCCAGCGGATGGCGATTCCCTGCGCGGCGGCGGAGTCTTGCAACTCCAGCAACTTATCGCTCAAAGAATCTTCTGCGGCGCTGAGCGAAATATTTTCAACGCCGAGTTCGGCAAGTCTCTGCAAAATATTTTTAGATTCGTTGGCGTTCTTTTTGTTGAGCGTGAAATGCACAGTGAGAAATAAATCTTCGGGGATGATGGCTTCGACGGCTTGCCATGATCTTGGGTTGTCCGCTTCGAGAAGCAACATCACATGATCAAGTCCAGATTGCAACAACGCATTGAGATAATCTTTATCGGCGAGTTTGATTCCGTCCGTCAATAAGCCGCAAACTTGTCCGTTCTTTTCGGCGCGGTTAATCAGCATGACGAGGTCGTCGCGCAAGGTCGCTTCGCCGCCGGTGAAGATGATATGCGGGATTCCCGCCTGCCAGGCTTTGTCCATAATCGTTTGCCATTCCGCTGTGGAAAGTTCGCGGTCAACGCGTTTGACGGGAGCGTATTGCGCTTGCGATAATTCGGGCAGGCGATAGGTGACGGCGCAATCTAATCGAAGCGTGGATTCGCTTGAGTGTGGCGCGACGCGCTCAAAGTCAAGATAGGACGCGGGATCGAGATCGGGAGTATGTATCAGGGTTTGGATTCGTTCCGCGAAGGAGTCAAAATCCGCGAGCGCGATTTTTTTATCCACTCGATAGCGCTGCGAAATTTGTTTCGCGGCTTCTTCGCGCTCCGTGCCTTTGATGAAATGGAAGGCGCATTCGGCGGCGGTGGGATTGAGTTGCAAAACAGTGGACGCATTTAAGATAAGCAATCCCGAACCGTCTTTTTGCAAACGCAAATGAAGACGATACGGCTTTTCATCCGCAACGGATTGAAGATGATGCGCGCCTGCGGGCAA
>JAVHOY010000103.1:0-2617 GCA_036170295.1 bacterium | reverse complement strand
CGATCCATCAAAACTTCCAACGACATGCTGAAATTATCCTTGATGGTTTCGACGATGTTTTCAAGGTTGTCGAGTTTTGATTTTAGACTTTCCTTCCAATCTTTTAGATAGAGTTCGGATTGAATGGCTTCGTAAAGTTTGGACGTGTACCAATCGCCGATGAGCAGCATGTATTGTTCGGCGCGTTCAAAGTCAAGCATCACTTCAAGGCGGTGTTCGGCAATCTCGCGCAACATGCCGCGTGTGGGGCGCGGACGACGATTGTTTTTGAAGAAGGCTTCGTTAAGTTTATCGAGCATATTTTCAATGGATTGATCCAACATGCGATAGCGCAGAAGTTGATAGTTGCCAATCTTGAGCAGCGCGATGTCTGAGTTGAAATCGCCATTCGGGGCGATGATCAGCGCGCCTTCCCAATCTACCAACGTCAATTCGTCTGCGGAATAGCGTGTGCGCGAGCTGAGAATTTCGTCAATCTCTTCTTTGCCAAGCGCTTCTCGCTGCGAGCGGATAAATCTTGAAAGCGCGGTTGCATTTTTATTGATCCATTTTTCAGGCGAGGGTTTTGCTTCGTTGAGAAGCAGGATTGTGTATTCTTCAAACAATCCGCTTTGACGAATGGACGCGGGAATAAAATGACTTTGCAGCGCCGATTCTATTTTTGCGCGCTCTTGTAAAACAGAGGAGGCAAATGGATTCTTTAATTCAAAACGACATTCGATCATTTGCACACGACCATCGTAACGCTGGCGCGCGATTAATATAGCGCGTTCTTCGATGACGATGGTTTCTTCGCCGAGAGTGACAAGGTCAATATCAATAGGTTCAAAATATGGCGCGTCTTTCAGTCCCTTAAATTTTTCAAGAGACGGGGTTTTGCCGTCGTCAGAGTCAGGAAAGGCGATGAGATAGGTGAGTTCCATAAATTCAGTAATCAGTGGTCAGTAATTAGTTTCGGATAAAGTGCGGGAGTTCAAACGGGATTTCAAGCGAGAGTTCCACGAAGCCGGCGTACTCGCCGTTTTTATACCAAGGGGATTGAAAAATCATTTTCTTCACGCCGTTCTTTTCGATGGTGTACACGTTTTTGACGCGCGCGGCGAGCAGTCTTTCAGTTTTTTCGCGCGCGGGGTCGGGGTGACAATCGAGCATGTTCGAGCCGATGAGTTTATAGCCGCCGTCTTTTTCAAAAGTCTTCGCGGCTTTGTCGTTCATTTCGAGCAGAATTCCATCTGCGTCGCAAACCGTGATGGCGGCGGGAAATTCTTTAATCCATTCGTGTTCGTTCATGTTGCCTCTTTCGGATTCCAAAGTCTCCAGACTTTGGATATTACGCCAACATCGGGAGATGTTGGACTCCGCTATGTTCAAACTGAAGCGGGCATCCGCCGCCGCATTCGGCGACCAGTTCGCAGGTCTCGCATTTGAAGGGCAGGTTCTGGCGTTCGCGCAACTGCGTGGATAATTTGTGATTCCAAATCGAATCCCATGAGTCGCGGAGAAAATTTCCGAGCGGTTGATAATATGATTGGCACGGCAACACATCGCCGTTTGATTCAATGCACATACTGTATAACGCGGCGGTGCAACCCTTCACGCCGAGATTGCTCTGCGTGGGGTCAAAGTTGCAATATTGCGTGGGCGTGTACCAAATCAACTTTTGTCCGCGCGCGGATGTTTTCTGTACCGCCATATCAAGGATGGGTTGCAGTTCGCTTTCGCGCAGACCTGTGCCAACGGTCAGCGCATGACCCGAATAAATCAGCGCGTTGAGTCCGATGGTGGGCACACCCAAGTCCGCGAGGAAATCCAGCGTTTCGGGAATCTTGTGGACGTTAGTGCGGAGCATCGTCGTGTTGGTCATCACATAGAGTTTACTGGCGAGCGCGTTTTTTAATCCTTGAATGGTTTGCTTGAACGCGCCTTTGCTTCTCATCATCTCATCGTGGATTTGCTCGTCGCAAGATTCAACGGTGACTTGAACGTGGTCAAGTCCCGCGTCCACAAGTTGATGGACGTAATTCATATCTGATAATCTTCGGGCGTTGGTGTTCAGTCCCGTGATTTGCCCGTTCGATTCGGCGTGACGAATTAATTCGAGAAGATCATTTCGCAACGTCGCTTCGCCGCCGGTGAAGATGATATGCGGCACACCCAAGTCCCAAAGTTTATCTAATGTCAATTTCCATTCATCAGTATTCAGTTCGGGATAATTTCTTTCGCGGGCGTTATAGCAATGCGAGCAGTCATTGTTGCAGCGATAAGTAATCGCCAAATCCATGCGGTACGGCGCGGACGGTCTCGCGCTAAACGGCATGATGGTTTCAAGATTGAGATCATGGATTGGACATGCGCCATCGGGACGAATCAAGTTGTCAAGTTGCAGGTTGAAAGTTGAAAGGTCGGCGCGCGCCTGCGATTTATTCACGCGATATTTTTTATGAATGATGTTAACCGCGCGTTTTTCATCCGCTTTTTCCAAAATGAGATACGCCATCAACGCCGCAGTTGGGTTGAGGTGCATCACGCTGCTGGCGTTGACAATCAGAGCGCCGTGTCCGTCTGGATCAATCCGCAAGTGGATGCGCGACTTCTCAAACTCGTCTTCGCGGACGTA
>JAVHOY010000102.1:0-16855 GCA_036170295.1 bacterium | reverse complement strand
GCACGTTGTTTTGTCCGCGCAACGGGTTGAGTCCCGTGCCGTCGCGCCCAATCTGGCCGGTGAGGAACGCGAGATGAATCAGCGCCAACGCGGAAGCCGTTCCGTGCGAGAGTTGCGAAATGCCCATGCCCCAATAAATGGCGGCGTTCTTTGCGGTGGCATACATCCGCGCCGCTTTGCGAATGTCATCGGCGGGCACGCCCGAAATTTCTTCGGCGTATTCGGGCGTGAATTTTTCAAGCGAGGCGCGGAATTCTTCAAAGCCTTCCGTGCGCGCATTGACAAAATCCCAATTGACTAAATTTTCTTTGACGATGACATGCGCCATCGCGGAAAAGACGGGGACGTTTGTGCCGGGTTTAAGCGGCAGCCACATCTCGGCAAAATCAACCAGCTCGATTCTGCGCGGGTCAATCACGATCATCTTCGCGCCGTATTTTTTCACGGCTTCTTTCATTTGCAAAGAAATGATGGGATGATTCTCCGAAGTGTTTGAACCCGTGACAATAAACACGTCGTTGAGAATTACTTGCGAAGCCGTGTTGCTCATTGCCGACGAGCCTATCGCTTGTTGCAGCGCCACAACCGAGCCGGCATGACACAGCCGCGTGCAATGATCCACGTTGTTGGTGCGGAAGATTGCGCGATACATTTTCTGCAAGAGATAATTATCTTCGTTGGTGGCTTTCGCGCAGGCGTAAACCGCCATCGCGTCCGCGCCGTCGCGTTTGTAAATTTCGGTTAACTTTTCGGCGGTGATGTTGAGCGCGGTTTCCCAATCGGTTTCGATCCAATCAAAATCGTGAGGCGGGAGTTGGGAATCGGAAGTTGGGGCGTTCCTTCCGCGATTTACGAATTCCGAATCACGAATCCCGTTTAGTCGTTTTCCTTCCAACAAATATCTTCTCACCAGCGGAGTTGTGACTCGTTTTGGGTGATAGATAAAGTCATAACCAAAACGTCCCTTGACGCACAAGTTGCCGTGATTGACGGGCGAATCAAAGGGCGTGGTGACTTTAAAAATAAAATCGTCTTTGACGTGCAACTGTAAAGTGCAGCCAACTCCGCAATAAGGACAGGTGGTGGTTGTAATATGGTCGGGTGTAATCATCGTTCCTCCAAAAAAGTCAAAGGTCTAAAGTCTAAAGTCGTTACGTTATGACTTTTGACCTTTGACTTTTGACCGTTGTTTTGTCATCGCGCTG
Organism: bacterium; assembly: GCA_036170295.1. Taxonomy (GTDB): domain Bacteria; phylum Chloroflexota; class Anaerolineae; order Anaerolineales; family Villigracilaceae; genus Villigracilis. Next base: position 15,650 of record JAVHOY010000102.1, on the reverse strand, counting down.
ATTTCGCTCGCGCTCACGCCCTGCTCCAGCAAATATTCGCGCTTCGGTTTCAACGCGCCGGTAGGACAAACGCCCACGCATTGTCCGCACAGCACACAGGTTGTTTCAGGAATGGGCGCATCGAAGAACGTGCCAATCTGCGTTTCAAATCCGCGCCCGCTGAAGTTGATGGCGAAAGTATATTGAGCGTCCTCCGCGCAGACTTGCACACAACGCCAGCACAGCAAACACTTCGAGTAGTCGCGGATGTACATTGGGTTGTCGTCTTTGATTTCGCTCTCGCGGCGTTCCGCGCCGGGAAAGCGATTCGCGTCCGCGTTATATTCCTTCATCATCGAGAGAATTTGCGGCGCGTCAGATAAATCCATTGTGGACGCGAGCATTTCTAAAATGGTTCGCCTTGCGCGGATAACTCTCTCGTTGCGCGTCTGAACTTTCATATTGTTCGCCGCTTTGACAACGCAGGAAGGTTGCAACACGCGCTGACCTTCCACTTCCACCACGCAGATTCGGCAGAGCGCATTCGCCGTCGTTGCTTCGTGAAAACAAATTGTAGGAATGTCAATTCCATTCTCGCGCGCAATTTCAAGCAGAGTTTGATTTTCCTCTGCGGTGATTTCTTTTCCGTCCATTACAAATGTGATCGTCATGGTTCGCCTTTTTTATGGGTTGAAAGTTGAAAGTCAAACGTCGTTACTTCTTTTTTGTTTTTGGCTTAATTATCTTTTTGGTTTTCTTCACAACAGGTTTTGACTTTACAACTTTTGATGCTTTAGAAACCTCAGATACTTTAGATGCCTTTTTCTTCACAACCTTCTGACCTTTGACCTTCGACTTTCGACCGATCTTCCGACCTTCAACCTTCGACGTTCGACTGAATAAATCGGGCCACAACTTCATCGCGGATAAGACCGCGCTCGCGGCAGTTTGACCCAATCCGCAGAGACTTGCGTCGGTCATCGTCCAGCCAATATCTTGCAGGCGCAGGGAATCATCGGGCAGAGATTTCCCGTCCGCGACGCGATCCAAAATTTCCATTTGACGGCGCGTTCCCATTTGGCAGGGATAGCACTTGCCGCACGATTCGTGCGCGAAGAATTTTCCGAGCCGCTTCAGCGCATCGCGCATATCGCGGGTTTCATCGAAGACCATGATCACGCCCGAGCCGAGAGGCAACCCCGCGGCGCGCAAATCTTCAAAAGTTAATTTCACATCAAGATGTTCTGACGTTGCGAACGCTCCCGCCGCGCCGCCAAACAAAATGGATTGAAGCGCTTTCTTATCGGCAATGCCGCCCGCCATTTTTAGCAACTCGCGCAAAGTAACGCCGAACGGAACTTCATACACGCCGGGCTTTGTCACGTCGCCAGAGACGCAAAATAATTTTGTGCCTGGAGATTTCTCCGTGCCGACCATGCGATATTCCGCCGCGCCGTTTTCGATAATGAAAGGCACATTGCATAACGTCTCGACGTTGTTGATCGCGGTCGGCTTGCCGAACAATCCGTTTGTTGTCGGGAAAGGCGGCTTCACACGCGGCAAACCGCGCTTGCCCTCGATGGATTCAAACAGCGCAGTTTCTTCGCCGCAAATGTAAGCGCCCGCGCCAACGCGGACTTCAATATCAAAATCTTTTCCCAAGTATTCGGCTGTTCGCGCTTCGCTCAACGCGTTTTCTAAAACGGGGACAATATATGGATATTCCCCGCGAATGTAAATATAACCTTTGGTCGCGCCGATTGCATGAGCCGCGATACATAACCCTTCAATGATGCGATGCGGATCATCCAGCAACAAAACACGATCTTTGAATGTGCCGGGTTCAGATTCATCGGCGTTGCAGATGACGTATTTTTGATCGGCTTGCGCCTTCAACGCGCCGTCCCATTTGACGCCGGTTGGAAATGCCGCTCCGCCGCGCCCGACCAAGCCCGATGTTTTAATTTCATTGATTACATCTTCTGGCTTCATTGTTTTTGCTTTTATCAAAGCGGAATACTCGCCATATTTTTCCAGCGTTGTTACGCTATCTCCGCAGTTGACGGTTAACCTGCGATCCGATCCGTACACAATGGAGCGCGGAATTCCCCATTCATATTCTTTGAATTTAGGCGAGATGTTTGTCTGCGCGTCATCGTCCACCAGCGCGGCGGGCGCTTGCTCGCAAAGCCCAAGACATGGACTCGACTCAATGGTAAGAGATTGATCGCTTGTGATTTCATTTGGCTTTACGCCATAATGGCGGCAAAGATGGTTGAGCAATTCATCGCCGCCTTTCAACGCGCAGGCTTGATCGGTACACACGCGGATTATTTTTGCGCCGACAGGCTCGTTATAAAACAGCGAATAGAATTCGATCACGCCATGAACATCGGCAAGCGGAACGCGCAATAATTTTGCGACTTCTGCAGCAGCCTCTTGCGGAAGCCAGCCGTAGATTTTTTGGACGGCGTGAAGCGCGGGTAAAAGTCCGCCGCGCCCTAGTGAAATATAAGATTTAATTGCAGGTTTTATGGGGGTGAGATCAATATCAGTCATGGGGACTCCAGTGGGCAAAGTATAACCCAAACAAAAAAATTTCCGCGCTACGCATAGTGTAAAATCATGGCATTGAATAATCTTAAGGAGAAAATCATGTCGGAAGAATTATACAAACAGATGGCGCAAAGCATTATTGACGGCGACGCGGATTTATCCGCCGAACTTGCGAAGAAGGCGATTGAGTTGAATATTCATCCGCTTGAAGCGATTACAAAGGGATTTGTGGTCGGCGTGAATTACATCGGCGATCAATTTGGAATTGGCGAAGCGTTCTTGCCGGAGTTGGTCATGGCGGGCGAAGCGATGAAAGCCGCCATCGCAATCCTTGAACCCGAATTGCTCAAACTCGGCGAAGCCCGCGAAACGATGGGGCGCGTCGTGCTTGCCACCGTCGAAGGCGATATTCATGAAATCGGGAAAACTCTCGTGGGCACCATGTTAAGCGCGTCGGGTTTTGAAGTCACCGATTTGGGCGTAGATCAGCCCGCCGAAAAAATCATCGGCAAAGCGCTGGAAATTGACGCGCAGATTATCGGCTTAAGCGCGTTGCTCACCACCACGATGGTTCGTCAGCGCGAAGTGATCGAAGAGTTGGATAAGGAAGGGTTGCGCCCGCGCATCAAAGTGATGGTCGGCGGCGCGCCCATTACCCGCGATTGGTTTATAAAAATCAAAGCCGACGGCTATTCGGAAGACGCGGTCGGCGCGGTTAAGGTCGCAAAGGAATTGCTCGGCAAGACGTAATCAGTTGTCAGTAATCAGTAATGAAGACCTCCGAGTTTTTTCAAAAACTCGGAGGTCTTTTAGCGTAACGCCAACTTCAACTGCCGAATATGCTCAGGCGTTGTCCCGCAGCAACCGCCGATAATTTTTGCGTTCCAATGAACGGCGTGTTCGCAATAATTTTTTGGATCTTCCGAATCAGTGTTGACCCAACCAATTTTTTCATCGGCGTAACCGATGTTGCCATAAGCGATCAATGGAAAATTTTTTCCGCATACCGATTCAAGTTCAGCGAGCGGCTTTGCCAAATTGGGCGTCGGTCCGCAGTTGACTCCGATGGCGGAGATTCCAAGCGGAAGCAATTCGCGCGCGGCTTCGGTCAGCGTTTCGCCTGAGAGTATTTTTCCTTCGGGATTGCAAACAAAGCTTACGACAACAGGCGTACCTGTGATAGTTGCAAGTTTTGCGATGATCGTTGCTTCGCGGATAGTGTTGATGGTTTCAATGAGAATAAAATCCACGCCACATTCGATTAAGTGATGAACTCTTTCAGAATGTTCTGCGCGGAGTTCGTCGTCGGGCGGGACAAGGTCTGGGCGGTAGCAATCTTCGAGCGTGGAGATTGAACCCGCGATAAATTTCGGCGAATTAGAATTCACGGAAGCAATCGCGTCGCGGGCGATGGCTACGGCGCGGCGAGTTAACTCGAAGGCACGGTCTGCGTTGCCGCTGGATGCAAGAGCGCGGCGGTGCGCGCGAAAAGTATTGGTTGTAATAATATCCGCGCCCGCGTTGAGATAATCCGCATGAATTTGTTTGAGGATATCGGAGTCGCCGTCATTCATCAACGCGTTAGCCGACCAAAGCGGCAAGCCGGTGTCCACACCGCGACGATTAAGTTCCGTGCCTGTAGCGCCGTCGAGGATAAGTTGTTTGGATTGAAGGGAGGTTAAGAAAGTCGTCATTTCAGTCTATCGGCAAATCCGCGCAATTGCGCGATGCTGATGGGCTTCAGCAACACAAGGTCGGCTTTATCTTGAAGATCGGCGGCTTGGCGCGAATCGGCAGTGGCGAGAATGACGCGGGTGGAGTCGAAACGCGAGTCGGCGCGGACGAACTGCAAAATCTGCGCCCCCGACGCGCCCGGCAGGTTGATGTCCAAAATAATGAGGCGGGGAACAATTTTTGCGAGGCGCTCCAACGCTTGCGCGCCATCGGCAATGGCTTCGACTTCAAAAAAATCATTTAATGCGAGCGTGAAAATCTGACTGAGTTGCGGGTCGTCCTCGACAACAAAAACAAGAGGGTTCGTCATCGTTTATCCTTTTACTGATTCAGCAAGACGCAACAGACTGGCGACGCTGATGGGTTTTATGAGAATATGATCGGCATTGCCTACGAGCGTTTTTGCTTTTATGAAATCAGCGGTTACTACGGCGACCGTTACATTCGGATATTTTGCGCGAATCTCTTTCAGAATATCGCCGCCAAACGCGAAGGGAAGATGGAGGTCGAGGATAATTAGATTAGGTTCGCGGACGGCAAGAAACGCGTTGTATTGATTCCCGCTCGCGTCAAGATCGGTTTCAAAATCTGCTTGTTCTAAAGCCGTTTGAAATATCGTCCCTAACTTTGGGTCGTCTTCGATAATAAGCGCGTAATACGGTTTCATTTTCATTCTCCTGGAGCGTTGATGATGGGCAATGCAATGACAAACAAACTGCCTTTTCCGATTTCGCTTTCAAGGTTGATTTGCCCGCCCATAATTTCGACAAGTTGCTTGGTAATGGAAAGTCCCAACCCCGATCCGCGATTTTCGCGCGTAATCGCGTTGTTGACTTGGCGGAACGGTTCAAAAATAGATTCATATTCAGATTGAGGAATGCCCGCGCCCGTATCGCGCACTTCGATTGCCCAGCGAGTCGGCGTGGGGCGTTTGAAACTGACGCGCACTTCTCCTTCTCTTGTAAATTTGATCGCGTTGCCCGCGAGGTTGACGATAATTTGTTGTAAACGTTTAATGTCGCCATAAATTTCGTTGGGCAAATCGGCGGAAAGGTCAACGTGAAAAGCGACGCCTTTTTTAGCTGCCAGCACAGTCATGGAAGACTGCACTTTTTCAATCAATTCGGCGGGATTGAAGTAGGCGTTGTCCAAAAGCATTGACCTTGATTCCATCTGCGCTTCATCCAGCAGGTCGTTCACCATGCTTGTCAGATAATTCGCGCTTGCAATAATATTATCAACGGCATGCGCTTGTTTTTCGTTCAACGCGCCAAAGGCTTTAATTTGAATCAATTCGGCAAAGCCAAGAATGCCGCCCAGCGGCGTGCGTAATTCATGACTGACGCGCGAAAGCAGTTGACCTTTGGCGCGGTTGGCTTCCAGAGCTTGATCGCGTGAAATAGCAAGAGCGTCGCGCGCTTTAACTAGATTGGTAATATCGCGCGCCACCGCTTGAAAGCCGACCACCGCGCCGCCTTCTTCGATAATCTGCACGCTTTGCCCAAACCAGATCGTTTCGTCGTTGGCGTTGATAGCCGGAAATTCAAAATAAGAATTGCTTTGTTTTGTTAAAAATTGATGGTCGTAAAAGCGTTTAAGTTTATGCCGCCATTCGGGGGCGGCTAATTCAAGATAATTTCTGCCGATGACTTCGGATTCGTTTTTGTATCCCATGATAATCAAAGAAGTGGGGTTCACATAAGTAAAATTGCCTTGCGTATCGGTGCGATAAATCACATCATTGGCGTTTTCCACAATCTGGCGGAAGCGCGTTTCGCTTTCGAGCAAAAGGTTTTCAGTCTGTTTGCGCCGCAAAATGCTTGCGATCGCATCCGCCGCAGCGCGCAGAAAGTTTATATCTTTCTCCGTCTTTTGATAGCCATGCGGCAAATATAAAACGACAACGCCTAGAATTTTCTCGCCCTGTAAAATGGGAACATTGTAATGCCCGTGTTCTTGTATGCCTTCATAGCGAATTTCGTGACGTTCATCCAGGCAATCTGCAAATTGGATTTCGCGCGTTAAGGCGGCGCGTCCGCACAAGCATTGTCCCAATGCAATTTGAGAACACATCGTTTGCAGAGCGGGCGCAAGGTTGCGCTGGGCGCGCAAATCCAGCCTATTGGTTTGTTCATTGAAGAGAAAGATTCCGCCTTTCGGAGCAATGGTCAGCCACTTAATAGAAAGGATTTCATCCAGAATGGCGGCTAATGCCTCATCCATAGATTTATCTTCAAGAACGATTTTCAATAGCGAATTAATGACCTGCTCGTGTTGATTTGAACGCTGCAAAGAATCTTGCGCGCGCTTGCGCTCGGCAAGTTCATTTTCGGCTTGAGCGTAAAGATTCGCGTTGTCGAGCGCAAGCGAAGCCAGCGCGGCAAGTTGTTCAAATTCTGAAATTTCTTGCGGCGTAAATGGGCTCAGGTTATCGCCCAGCCGCGCCACTTCCAACACGCCCAGCGCGCCGCTGCGCCCAATAATTGGGATGCCGGCAAACGCGTGCGGATTTAATGATTCATAGAACGAATTGCGCTCATTCCACGCGCTGTAATCTTCCAGCGCGAACGGTTTCATCGTTTGCCACACCCGTCCCAAAATGCCCGCCGCGGGCTTCTTCTCCCGGTATCCGATGTTGGAGACAAAGTTATCGTTGGCGGTGGCGGCTCGTAAAACAAGATCGTCCCCTTCCGATAAAAAGATATATCCATAAGAAGCGCCGACAAGTTCTACGGCGTTGGATACGATCATGTTCAGCAAAACGGCAATATCCTTGCTTTTCAACAAATCCAGCGCGGTTGCATGTAGGATAGAAAGATAATCATTTTGTTTTTGCAGTTGATCTTGCAAAGTTTTTTGTTCGGTAATGTCTTGCTTAATCGCCACATAATTGGTAATTGCGCCTTGTTGATTCAGCACAGGCGCAATCGTGGCGGCTTCCCAATACAGCGAACCGTCTTTGCGTTTATTTAAGAATTCGCCCTGCCATGTTTCTCCGCAGCTAATCGTCTGCCACATCTGACGGTAATATTCATCAGATTGCCTGCCCGATTTTAGAAGGCGCGGGTTTTCTCCTTGCGCTTCCGCAAGCGAATAGCCCGTTGCCCGTTCAAACCCAGGATTAACATATTCAATATTTCCCTTTATGTCTGTAATCACGACGGAGCCGCCGCTTTGCTCGATGGCGCGGTAATACTTACGCAAATCAGCGCTGATTTTTTCGGATTCATCGCGCGCCGCAGCCAATTCATGGGTGCGTTCCTCCACAAGCCGCTCTAACAAATCACGTTCTTGCTTTAATGCCTCATTATCCATTGCGCGCAGCATAATGACGCGCCCGACAAGATGGCTTTGCGAGTCGTGTAGCGGCGAAAGACGGACTTCATAAGATCGTTTTGATTCGCCTTCTCCTACGGAGATTACATCCTTCGCTTCCGTCGCATTGCGGAAGCGCTCAACCAAATGCGACCACGGATGAAAAACATCGTCCGCAGTTTTGCCGATAGCGTTTGCAATCGGGACGTCAATCATACGCGCCGCCGCGTTGTTAATATCTACGACGTTTCCGCGCGTATTAAGGACAATCACGCCCTCGCGCATCGAATCGATTACGCTGTCGCGCGCGAGCGGAGTAATATCTACAAGATGAAAACCAAAGGTCGCCCACGCCAACGCTGCAACCGTCACAGTAAAAGCGAACGGCGTTAAATCCAAGTGCGGAATGGGGCTGTGACCTGTAAGATACAGCGCGTTGCCAATCCATGGAGCAAGGACGGCAATCAGCAAAGCGACTATCTGTTCGCGATGCATGCCCTGTCTGCGCCAAAGAACGCGGACAAGTAAAACGGTTCCAATTAAAAGAATGGCGTAAGAATAAACAAAATGCGCCCAAAACCAAGCTCCATACGAAACGCCAAGCGCGGAAAAATCGCCGCTATGATTGATGTGATATTCGCTCCAGATCAATCCGTGCCATTTTGTGGTCAACGCGAGCAGAACTGTAATGGACGGAATCAGCGCGGCGAGAAAAGCAAAACGGCGCGTGATAATCTTTGCGTGATCGCTATAAGCCATTGAAAATAAAAGCCAGCCGTATGGAGCAAAGGCAATTCCGAAATATTGAATGACTCCCCAAAAATATTTTGTTTCAATATTTGTCCCCGCAATTTCCAACGAATAGCCGACCGCCCATTCGAAAATGGCGGCAGACATCAGAAATAACGCAAACGCGCTGTTTGTAGAACGACGCATCCATGCGTAGACGGCGACTGTCGCCGAAATAAGCGCAGCGGCAATGAGAGGCAAAATATAGGGAGAGTATTCAAAATTCATACGCTAATCCTTCAAGTTGGGTAGGCGGATTATACGACGGATAAATTAATTAAATCGTTGCAATGGCATGAGCGACGCGCCTCCTATAAAGACTTTTATCAAGATTCTAAAACAGGGCGGAACTTGTATCGCTTCAAAAGCGCTTCTATGATTTCTGCGTTTTCAGGCGAAACTTCGCTAAACTCAAAGCCGATATTAAAGTATTGCGGACTTTCATCCTGCCTGATCCAAGCCGCGCGCGCGGGGATGACAACGCGCACAATAGACGTTGCAATTCCGCCTTCCGGAAATTCAACGCCAAGCGTGAGATGCGTATCAATCTCTACTGGCTTTTCGCCAATCACCATCATGCCCTTCAAGGTTAAGTCGCCGACATAACCGAGCAAAGTATTGCGGCGTAAATCATACACAGGCGTAAACGCTATCAACTTCTTGCGTGATTCTTCTCTTTGATTGTTCATGCGCAGCTCCTTATATCAAAACGACTTCCACAATTTCACCCGCGCCAAGTCCAGTTGCGTCAGGCGAAATGCGTAGAAGTCCATCGGCGGCGGCGAGCGTAAAGATCAAATTGCTTTTCCCAAATATTGGATCGGCTTCATAATTGACGATTGACGATTGACGATTGACGATTAATTTCACAGGCTGCCAATCTTCGCGCCCAGCCATCGAAGATAAATTCACAGTTAGTTTTGCTTGCACGGTCGCTTTAGGTCTTGGCAGCGCGCCCAATAATTTTTCGATAACAGGCGCCACAAATAAATATCCATTTACTAAAGCGCTGACAGGATTTCCAGGAAGTCCAATCACCGCTTTACCGTTGCACACGCCCAAAATTGTCGGCTTGCCCGGGCGCGTGTTGACGCCATGCACCAGCACACCCGGCTCCCCCATTTGCCGAATGACTTCGGCGGTCATATCCCTAGTGGATGCGGACGAACCCGCCGTAATAATGACCATGTCGCATTGCGATAGCGCCAACGCCGCCGCGTTTTTTAATACCTCGAAGTTGTCGCCAAAAATCCCGTAGCGGATCGCTTCGCCGCCATACTTCTCGATCAGCGCGCCAAGCGAATACGAGTTGATATCGCGTACTTGTCCAAGTTTTGTATTTTCGTTCGGGCTTATTATTTCATCTCCGGTTGAAATTAATCCTACTTGCACTTTTCTGGCTACGCGAATTTCAGTGATTCCTAAAGCCATTAGACCGCCAATCTCAGCAGGTCGAATCAACGCGCCTTTTGGAATGACAAGTTGGTCTTTAGCAACGTCTTCGCCAACGCGAATCAAGTTCTCCCCGTCCGCAACGGCTTTGAAGATTTCAATTTCGTCTGTTGGGGCGGATCGCGCTCCGCCCTTACCAATGCTTTGTGTGTACTCTAACATCACAACCGCATCCGCGCCTTTGGGCAACATTCCGCCGGTGTGGATCAACGCGCATTGACCCGCGCCAACTTCAAACGACGGCGAGTCGCCCATTGGAGATTCTCCGATGAGATGAAGATACGCGGGCAATGAGTCGCTTGCGCCGAACGTGTCTTTCGCGCGAACGGCGTAGCCATCTACGGTAGTGCGTTGAAATTCAGGCAACGGGTGCGGCGCAAAAATATCGGCGGCGGTTATGCGATTGAGGGCGCGAATCGTACCCACTAATTCAGGATCAAATTGAAGCGTGGAAAGATGCGCGAGCAATTTTTCGCGGGCGGTATCGGGCGGAAGGAGAGTCAAAAATTCAGGCATGGGAGGGAGTTCCAAGTTGAAGGTTGAATGTCAAAGGTCGAAGGTCTAATGCAACCAAAAAGTTAGGGTGATGAAATAAGTTGTGAGTCCAAAGACGGCGAGCGCTGTGGATGTAAGCAAGCGCCAATTGGGTTTGCCGCCGAGCGAGATATGGCGAAGCAAAATGATTTGTAAAATAGCGAAGGGCAGCGTGAGGAACGCAGTCCAAATTGAGTAGCCAAGCATGAGCGCAACAGCGAATAACGTATACGCAAAAACGATCAGGCTGTGATGCAAAGGCACGGCGCGTTCCCAGCCCAATTGACGCAACAGCGTGGCGCGTTGATATTTTTGATCGGATGAAAAAGTTGTGAAATTATTGACGAGAAAATACGCGAGCGCAAGCGCGGTCAATGGGATGATGATAAGAATAAGTAGACGATGATTCGCTTTGAATTGCAGAATAAATCCGATGGACGGAATGACGTAAGCAATGTGCGCCGCGAGAGTCAACTCGCCGAAGCCTCGATCAATAAGACGAATCGGCGGAATGGAACAGCAAAGAACAAGGATGAAAGACGAAAGATAAAAAATGAATGAAGATAGAACGAGGCTTTGATTAATGTAAAGCAGATACGCAAGAAAAGCGTTGGCCGTCAACGCCGCAATGGAAACATAAAGCATGTTGTTGCGCAGCGTTTCTTTTTGTTGCGGAGTTTCGTTTTCGATCAGCGGTTCGTTGTGTGGACGAAAAACTTCGGACAGCAGCGACATGCTCAATTGCGCGAGCAGCACACTCGCAAAGCCAAGCCAAAACGCAAGGACGTTTAACGGTTTGCCGAGATAGGCGGGGACGCTCGCGCCGAGAATGTAAGTCAGCGCAGCGAGGAAAAGATGAAGGGGGCGGGAAAGGCGAAAAAGATTTTTCAATTTACGATTTACGATTTACGATTTTCAGCAAATATTCTTCCAACCGTTGAACAGCCTGCGGGAGATTCTTTCTGCCAAGCCCAATTCTAAAATGATTATTTGAGTCGTCGTACATCGTGCCGGGCAAAAGCATAACGCCCGCCTTGCGGACAAGGTCGTCGCAAAACTCTTCGACGTTGCCTTGAAGCAGTTTCGGAAATCCCATCGAGCCTGCTTGCGGACGCGCCCATGCGAACAAATCCGCATGACGCGCAAAGAGATTATCCACGACAACAAGATTGTTTTTGATGATCTTCAGATTTCGCTCGGCAAGTTTTACGCGGTGACGCATCGCCACTTCCGCGAGGAATTCGCTCGGCGCGGAGTTGCAGATGGTCGTGTAATCTTTCAGCGCCGCCATGTCTCGATAAACTTTTTTATTCTTCGTCGCAATCCAGCCGATACGCAAACCCGCAAGCCCATAAGTTTTGGACGTCACGCCAAGCGAGACGGCGTGTTCGCCATAATCACACGCGGCGGGGAGACGAGTCGCAACATCATATTCCGATTCGCGATAGACCTCATCGGAGAAAAGCAGTAGATTGTTTTCCTGCGCGAATTGATTCAGCGCGTCAAAATCTGCGCGGGACATTAAGTATCCTGTCGGGTTGTGCGGCGTGTTGATAATGATCGCTTTTGTGGATGGACGAACAAGTTGGCGCAACTCACCCACATCCAGCGTCCAATAATTTTCTTCGCGCGCGCGCCAGAGAGTCGCGTCGCAACCAATTCCTTTTGCGACTTCGCTCAACGATTGATAATGCGGCGAGTGGACAATCACATGGTCGCCCGCTTTGAGCATGGTGTGCATGAAAAGATAAATTGCTTCGCCCGCGCCTGTGTGAACGAGAATGTTCTCAGGTTGCATGGCGGCGTAAAGATTACAAATCTCTTTTCGCAGCGCGGGACTGCCCTGCGATTCGGTATATCCGAGCCACACGGCTTGGAGTTTCTCCGCCGCGCCCTCTTCAAAGGCGAGCAGGTCCGCAACGGACATGGCTTCACAGTCGGAGGAGCACAGCAGGAATTCAGCGTTGAATTCATATTTGGCAAAATAGCGTTCGAGTTTGAAGGGAGGAAGGTTCATAGTTATCGGTTATCGGTGGGCAGTGAATGGTAATTGGTAATTGGTAATTGAAGAGGCGCTTGCCAAACTCCTAATTACCTAATTACTTTCTTCAAATCACGGTAATGGGTTTGTTGGTGGATGTATAACATTTTCACCATTTCGCGCAGGGTGGTTTTGCCTAAAAATGGATGGCGACCTTTGAGTTCGAGTTCTTCATCTTTGAGACTCAAAACCCATGCAATTGTGTTTGCGCGCATTTCTTTGTATTGCCTCAACAATTCGGCGGGCGTGAAGTCTTTAGATTTTTGCTGTTGCGCTGCGTTGTAACGGTCAATCGAAAAATCATCGGGAGAGCCTGCGCCGCCTTGACGAATGGACTCGAATAATTTAACCAGAGCGCGTTCGGAGGCGACGAAATGCGAAAGCACGTTGCGAATCGTCCATGTTTCGCCGTCGGCATAGACTTCGGTTTTCCACTGATCTTCGCTTAACGCTGAAAATATCGCGGCGAATTTTTCTCCTTCGGATTTTAATTTTTCGGCAAGTTCTGTTATTTCGGACATGGTGTTGTTATCTCCATTTGTATTTTTTAATGACGGAGGACGGAAAAACAACTCGGTCGTCAGTCCTCCGTCCTCCGTCTTATCTATGGTTGTTGATACTCCGCATAATTGATGGACTTCTTTCCCGTTTCGACCCAGTAATAATTTTTCATTTTTGAAATTTGTTCGATCAAACGTTTGCTGTCGGCGAAGTCGCTGCGGACGTAATAATAATGCGTGTTATAGGGACTATCGCCAAAGACGGCGGCAAGAATATAGCCGTGCGACTCGGCGTAATCTTTCATCGTAATTGTCATGCTGAACCAGCGTTGAGCAAGATTCGCTTCGGTCAATTTTGGCGGGACAAGCGGCGAGTAATAATCATGGAACATGATAATCTGCGGCTTGTATTTGTCCAAATATTCAGCGGTCAAGCCGCCATTGTGCGCGATGAATGGATCGTTCAACCCCCAAGCGTCAATCGCCGTCCAGCCGGAGTAATACGGGATCAAACCCGCTTCGGTGGTTGCGATAACATAATTTTTATCGCGATACTCCGCGAGCAGTTTGCCCATTTCGTAACGTCCGTCGCGTTCATACGGCGCGGAGCAAGTCTGCTGATAGGAGGTTAGAAAACAATTTTGGTATTGCGAATAATAGATAACGCCAGCGCTCAATGCGATCAGCGCGGCGATGTACGCGTATTTTTTTTGACCAAAATATTGATCCAGCGAAATGAGATTGATGCCGCGCGTCAATGGAAACCACGCCATGAGCGCGATAGGCACAAGCGCATACTGGAATCTTGCGCCGTAGTTCATCTCGTCTGAGATCAAAATAAACGCGGAAGCGAATCCTAAAATGGGAATGAGAAATGCAATTGTGCGTTTGGTCGTTTCACGCGAGCGGAAACCGAGAATGAAAGCCAACGTCATCGGCAGGCATAGACGCAATGTATTTAAAAGAGAATTGTTGAACGAATCCCAATGCAAACCGTCGTCGCCTTTTTTGTAAAACGGATTTGGCAATGGATAGCCAAAGTAATTCCATCTCCACAAAAAGTATGCGCCGCCTAGTAATAGAAAGACGGCGGCAAAAGTAGCGATGAGCGAAAAATTTTCCCTCACCCTAGCCCTCTCCCAGAGGGAGAGGAAATCTGTGCGCATGACGACAACGGCGAGCAGAATCAGCGCGGAGAGGATGACTCCTTCAGGGCGAATGAGTCCAGTCGCAAGTCCGCTGAGCGCGAAGGCGAGGGAAAGTTTGAAGGGCGCATCGTTTCGATTTATCAGCAGGAGTCCAAACATCCAGGTAGTCGCGGCGGCGAGCGCGAAGAGTGGAGTCCCAAAGTAGGCAGAGACGTATGAGAAGCCAGTCCCGACGGCGAGGTAAAGTCCGCTTAAAAAAGAAACGGGAATGTTGGCGTTGTTGATGCGGCGATTCGTCCAGTAGATAATTAACACCGTGAGCAGATGCGCGACAAAGCCAATGCCGCGCACAGACTGCGCGACAGTCAGCCCAAGTTTGATTAGCGCGGCAGAGACGACCATAAAGAGAAAATCGGTTGCGCCGTCTACGGGATGTTCGCCGATGTTCCAGACAATGCCGTGACCGTCGGCAAGATGTTGCGCGTAACGCATGAGCATCGCGGCGTCTTCAAACGGCGGGATGGTGAAATCCACAAAGCGCGCCGCGTAATAAAGCGCGGCGGCGAGAAGGACGAAGGATAGAAGAATATCAGCGAGAAGGATTTTTTTTGAAGTCATTGGGAGGGGAAGTTATCAGTATTCAGTTGTCAGTTGTCAGCGCATTCATTTCCACAAGTTTACCCCATTGTTTGTCGGCGGCAATGTCTTGGTTCTTTCAGAGCAAGATAAATTTTCACGTTACGCGTAAGAGGTCTTATGAACTTTTTACGAAATTCACACAAGAAAAAACCGCTCATTATTTGGGGGTAGGTTAGAATACTATTCGTGAAAGTCCTCATTTATAATGTTGCGAGGGACTCGTCAAAATTGCTCATCTTGCAATGCGTAAGAACTCATCTTTGCGCGTTGACTAAATTTCGGAGGAAGCATATATGAAAAAATTGTTTGAACGGTTCTCGCGCCGAACATGGATTACTATCGGCGTGGTTGCCGTAATAGCGTTGGGCATTATCATCGCAGTCAATAGCGGCAGTAAAAAGAAAGCCGTTTATGAAACAACGGCGGCGGCGCGCGGAAATCTGATTGCGACCATTGGCGCAACAGGCAGTGTGCGCGCGTTAAAAAGCGCCGTCCTTGTTTGGCAAACAACGGGAATTGTAGAAAATGTCGGCGCCGAAGTGGGGCAACTCGTCAAAAAAGACGAGACGCTTGCCAGCCTCGATAAGAATTCTCTCAGCCAAAATATTATCCTCGCCGAAGCCGACCTTGCTAACGCGCAAAAAGCGTTGGACGGTTTGCTCAATTCGGATACGGCGAGCGCGCAAGCCATGCGTACGCTAGACACAGCCGAAACAAATTACCAAAAGGCTTACGATTATCGCAAAGGACTGAACGGCAAAATTACCATCACTGAAACGTATTGGCAATTTGGAGCGCTCAAAGCGAAGACTTATCAAGGCTACGCCGACGCTGAAACGATTAAAGACGCGGATGAAAAACTCGCGCTGGCAGAAGCGCAATTGAACGACGCGCGCCGCGCTGTTGAACGATTCAAAAACGGACTCGACCCCGCGGACGTTGCCGCAGCCCAAGCGCGCGTCG
>JAVHOY010000101.1:0-3860 GCA_036170295.1 bacterium | reverse complement strand
TTGAGCGGCGTATCCACAAGGTTGTAGCGCGAGTGAAAACTTTGCTTGGTGGTATCCGCATAAAGCAGACCGGTGAGCAGCCATTTATTATTCTGCGCTTCTTCGATCATCCGCAGCGCTTCGTAGCGACTGGAGGTATCGTATCCCTTTTCGAGATTCTTTAAGATGACAACGGAACCGTCGTGCATGGCGACTTCGCGGACTTCGCCTTCCGCCATTTCGCGTTCAAGCGTTATCTCGCTGCGCGGCGCGATGTAGGAAATTTCTTGCAGCGGCTCTTCGTGATCTTTGCCCCATGTGTAGGAGTGAAAAGCGTTTAATTGATTGTTGAACGTCACGCACGGGCTGATGATATCTATGACCGCGATGCCGTCGTGCGAGAACGCGGCTTTGATCAATTCCTTCACTTGTTTTGGATTGCCCGCGAAGGAGCGCGCCACAAAAGTCGCATTGGACGCCAGCGCTTCCATGCAAATATCAATGGGCGCGTACGGGTTTTCGCCTTGTTTCTTCAGGCTGAGTCCCGTGTCTGCTGTCGCCGAGAATTGTCCTTTGGTCAATCCGTACACGCCGTTGTTCTCAATGATGTAAACCATATTGACGTTGCGGCGCATGATATGTTTGAATTGTCCCATGCCAATACTTGCCGAGTCGCCATCGCCTGAAAGACCAATCCCTTTGAGGGTATGATCCGCAAACAACGCGCCAGTCGCAATCGAGGGCATACGTCCGTGCAGGCTGTTGAAGCCAAACGAGCGATTGAGAAAATATGTGGGAGATTTTGAGGAACAGCCGATGCCGCTGAATTTGATAATATTTTCAGGCACGACATTTAATTCGTACATTGCCGCGATGATCTGACTCGCAATCGAGTTATGTCCGCACCCCAAGCATAATGTGCTGGGCGCGCCGCGATAATCATTTTTGGAAAGACCGACGAGATTCGCGTTTGCGTTTACGCCAGCCATAGGGAGAGCTTCTGTCATTTTTTATGCTCCTAACGTATCGCGACATTTATGTCGCAATACAGATATTATTTCTTCTTTGCCTTCGACTTGGTCGCGGCTTTCTTAACGGTCGCTTTTTTCGCCGCAACTTTTTTGGCGACGACTTTCTTCGCGGCAACTTTCTTCGCAGAAGTTTTTTTCACTTCATCCTTCATCCTTCTGACTTCATACTTTCCTAGAATTCCTTCGCGCACCCATCTGGCTGAAGCGGGCATACCGTCGCCGTACGCTAAAGATTTGAACTTCATCGCGTACTGCGGATATTCGGTCAGCAAGATTTGATACATCTGTCCGTCGCGATTCAATTCCACCACGAAAATTTGATCGTACTTCGCGAGGAATTTATCCACCTCTTTGGTGAACGGCGTAGCGCGAACGCGCATGAAATCAGTCTTCAGTCCATGCTCTTTGTCGAGTTGCTGCTGCGCTTCAAGGATTGCCGATTCTGTCGAGCCGTAAGCGAGAATGCCGACAGTCGCGCCTTTCATGCTATGGAAAATCGGCGCGGGAACATACTTCTTGGCGGTCTCGTGCTTTTTAGTCAAGCGTTCCATGTTCTCGACATAGACCGATGATTCTTCGCTGTATTTTGCGTAAGCGTCATGTCCGGTGCCGCGTGTGAAATAGGAGCTCATCGGACTTTTGTTGCCGGGCAAGGTGCGGTAGCCAATGCCGTCTCCGTCTTTGTCCAGATAGCGTCCCCAGTTGCCTTTGAGTTCTTCAATATCTTTTTCAGTCAAAACTTTGCCGCGATCCATCGGCGTATTAGGATATTCAAACGGCTTGCTCATCCATTGATTCATGCCCATATCTAAATCGCTTAAGACAAACACAGGAGTTTGAATTCGTTCGGCAACGTCAAACGCTTTCCAGCCGAATTCAAAACATTCAAAGACGTCGCCTGGAAATAAAATGACGGAATTTGAATCGCCGTGTCCAATGAAGTGCGTAAAGGTCAGGTCGCCTTGCGTGGTGCGCGTGGGCAAACCCGTGCTAGGTCCGATGCGCTGCACGTCCCAAAGGACGACAGGAATCTCCGCGTAATAAGCCAGCCCCGCAAACTCGGTCATCAATGAAAGACCTGGTCCCGAAGTGGAGGTCATTGCGCGCAAGCCCGCCCAGCCTGCGCCAACCGCCATGCCCAGCGAGGCGAGTTCGTCTTCCGCTTGAACCACCGCGTAAGTATGCTTGCCGTCTTCGCGCTTGCGGAGTTTTGGCAGATAATCGTTGAGACCTTCCGCCAAAGAAGTCGCGGGCGTGATCGGATACCAGGCGACAAATTGTACGCCGCCGAAGATTGAGCCAAGCGCGGCGGCGGTATTGCCGTCCGCCATGATCAAACCGTCGGTCTTGTTCATCG
This sequence comes from bacterium, assembly GCA_036170295.1. Taxonomy (GTDB): domain Bacteria; phylum Chloroflexota; class Anaerolineae; order Anaerolineales; family Villigracilaceae; genus Villigracilis. The sequence goes on along the minus strand of JAVHOY010000101.1, from coordinate 1,493 downwards.
GTTCAAGATAATACGAATCTTTCTTTTCAAGATTCGCCTTTGCCCATTCCGCGCCAGACTTGACCGCGCCGAAGTTCATGTCAATTGGCTTTTGTTTGCCTTTGAAGTGGAAGGTCAACGCGGCGAGAATTTTATCCATATCCATGTTGATCATCTGCGCCAGCGCGCCGACATAAACCATGTTGCCGACCAGATCGCGGAAATCGGATGGAATGTTCGCGTCCGCCTTGACGATGGCTTTGATCGGCATCGGATAGACGGTAATGTCTGCGCGCGTGATCGGCTGCTTAATATCGTCCGCGTAGAAGAACGCTCCGCCCGCCGCAACCGACGCGAGATCGCGCGCAAATGAATCTGGATTCAGCGCGATGACTATATCGCGTTCTTCGCGCTGCCCGACAAATCCATCCTTATTGACGCGGATGGTGTACCAAGTGGGCAAGCCCTGAATGTTGGAAGGGAACAGGTTCTTGCCCGAAACGGGAATACCCATCTTGAATATAGAGCGCAAGATGGTGTTGTTGGCGGTGGAACTGCCTGAGCCGTTCTTTGTGCCAACGGTGATCGAAAAATCATTCACTATTTTATTCATGGAACTCCTCGTAAATTACGTCGCTGCAAGGCGGTGTCTGAATCGATTTCCTCGCAATGACGGATGATTATGGACGATGGAACAAAAGGTCTGTATGCTTAATGAGCGCTTCATACCCGACCTCGAATTGATTATCACAAATGGATTGAATCATCTGCTCGTGATATTGCCAAACCTCCTGCAAATATTCATATCCGCCTGCGAAAACGTTTAACCCAACGGCTTCGTAAGCTTCCCAATATGATTCTAAAATTCCGGTTACGAAAGGATTATCAAGACGGCTGAAAATTAACAAGTGCATTTTGCGATGTTCTTCATGCGGAACTTGCACGGGCGTTCCGCGAATTTTTTCCAACGCCCGCGCGAGAAGAGCCTGCAATTCAGTTTTATCTTCCTGTGTGAGTTTTGCCACCGCTTCATACCAATACGCGGATTCAAGATGATTCCGCATATCCGAAAATTTATGGAAATGTTCGTTGTTCAACGCAAGCGCATATCCCAAACTTTGACGAATAGCGGGCGTGAATGTATAAGCCAAACGTCGCGTTCCTGTGCGCGGACGAACTTCCACGAGTCCCAGCGCGCGCGCCACTTCCAATTGCTCGCGCAACGAAGCGACGCTCACGCCAAGTTCGCGGCTGAGCTCGCTCAACGAAGGAAGTCCGCTTTCCGCTTCGGGATGCGAAGCCAAATAGCGAAAAAATTCAGAAATATTGGGGGAAACGCGGTCTCTTAACATAAATACGATTAATCCGATTAATACAATTTTACGACGGTGAGAGAGAAAAGTCAAGGTGATTAAGGTATGTTTGCTGGGTGACAGTCAACATTTATTGTTGTATAATGGACAAGGTAAGTCCAATTCAAACCCATAAGGAGAATGTCAAATGGATAACAAAGT
>JAVHOY010000100.1:0-3860 GCA_036170295.1 bacterium | reverse complement strand
CCTTAGCGCCCACAAGGTAAAGTAGACACGGAGTATGCCCGTGTCTACTTTGTTTTCATATCTACATGTCTACTTGTTTACTTATCCACATCCCACTATAATCCCATCCATGATTCTCATTACCGGCGCAACCGGATTTATCGGACGCGCGCTCGTGCGCCAGCTTTCCGCCATTGGCTCTCCCATGCGCGCATTGATCCGTCCCTCGTTGCGGACTCCGCGCTTGCCCAAAGGCTTATCGGTGGAAGTCGCCGTCGTTTCGCTCGCCGACGCGCGCGGTCTGCGCGCCGCGTTAAGCGATGTGGACGTCGTCTTCCATTTTGCCAGCGCGGAGAATCAAGGCGCGCGCGGAAATCTTCTAACGACCGATATTCAAGGCACACAAAATCTCGTCGAAGCCGCGTCGGACGCGGGCGTGGATCGCATCGTGTATTTGAGTCATCTTGGCGCGGCGAGTTCTTCCGCGTACCCCGCCTTCAAAGCGAAGGGCATGGCGGAAGAATATATCCGCAAAGGAAAAACGCCCTACACAATTTTTCGCAGCTCGCTCGTGTATGGACCCGAAGATCATTTCACCAACGATCTTGCGCGGCTGATTCGTTCCGCGCCGGGAGTTTTCCCAATTCCCTCGGGCGGGCGGACAGTGGTGCAACCCATTTGGGTTGAAGACCTTGTGACGTGTATGTTATGGTCGCTCGAAAACGACGAGACGCTTAATCAAGTTTACGAGCTCGGCGGCAGCGAATTTTTTACTTTGCAGCAAATTATAGAAACGATCATGGACGTCACGCATAGACGCAGATTGCTAACGTCCATATCGCCGATCACTTTGCGCGCGTTGACCGTCTTCCTTGAAGGCGTCCTGCCCAATTTTCCCATCTCATCATTTTGGCTGGATTACTTCGCCGTCAATCGAACGTGCGCCGTTGACTCTATGCCGCGCGTGTTTGGACTCATGCCCGCGCGTTTCACTTATCGCCTAGATTATTTAATCAAGAAACGCTGGTATCAACGCGCAATGGATAACGTCGCCGAAAGAATCGCAGCGCTGCGCGCGCGCTAACTTTCAACATTAACTTTCCAACCCTTGCTTACCATTCGCCTGCTCGAAACACCCGCAGAAATGCGTCTCGTCGAAGAGCTCCAGCGCCAAGTGTGGACTGGCTCCGAGACCGACGTTGTTCCGTTGCATCTGCTCGTTACCGCCGCGCATAACGGCGGATTGATTCTCGGCGCGTTTGACGATGAAAAAATGGTCGGCTTTGTCTTTGGCTTCGCGGGACTCGAATCCACGCCCGATGGTCCGCGCCCCAAACATTGCTCGCACATGCTGGGAACGCTTCCCAATTATCGCGACGGCGGCGTCGGCTTTGCGCTCAAACGCGCGCAGTGGCAAATGGCGCGCCATCAAGGACTCGATCACATTACATGGACGTATGATCCGCTGCTCAGCCGCAACGCCTATCTCAACATTGCAAAACTTGGCGCAGTCTGCGATACATATCATCGCTCTGAATATGGCGACATGCGCGACGGACTTAACGCGGGCTTGCCTTCCGATCGTTTTCAAGCGGATTGGTGGATCAATACGCCGCGTGTGAAAAAGCGCTTGAGCAAGCGCCCGCGTCCCACGCTCAAATTGAATCATGTTGCGAAGTCTGGTCTGCGTCCCTTTTACGCGCTTGATTCTTCCGCCATGCTTCCGCGTCCGCCCGAAAATATTCCGCCCTTTGATGCGCGTTTGCTGCTTGCAGAAATTCCCGCTGATTTTATTGACCTCAAATCAAAAGACTTTGCGCTCGCGCGCGATTGGCGTTTCTTCGCGCGCGAATTTTTTGAAATCGCTTTTGCAAACAAATATATCGTCACCGATTTTGTTTTTGATGCGCATGCTCAGCCGCGCGGATTTTATCTCCTCACGCACGGCGAAAGCGCGCTGGATGAGTTTGAATGATAAAGACCCTAAAGGTTTTCAAAACCTTTAGGGTCTTAGATGAAGCGTGGAAACTTATCTCCGTATCGTTGAGGAATTATTTTCGTTGCGACTCATTGCCGTCATGCCGACGGGGTGGTAGGTTGGTTCGGGACGGCTGGCATACGCGGGAGCGGGCGGCGCAACAGGTCGCGGCTTGGGCGCGGGGCGCGGATAATTTTGGTTGGGCAAATTCGCATTGAGCGGTTGATTCACAGTCGCGGGGCGGTATGATTCGTTTCGATACGCTGTCGGCTGCGGCTTTACATCCGCCATGCTAAAGAGACGTTCGCCTGCCACCGAGAAAGTTCCGATGATTAGCACACGGATCAACCAAACCATGCCCGCCACCATAATCGGCACGACTTGAGTCATCGTAGATTGCCCGACGAGCAAACTGCCTTCGGCTGTATGGTTGTGAATTGCCACCGCCACGCCCCACCACGTCAGCGATGCGTTGAATCCTGCCGCGAGCAACCACGCGCTGAACAGGTACCAAACTTCGGCGGGCTCGTCGGCGCCTTGTTCGGGCGTGAAGATGCGCGCAATGCCGGCAAAGTCAATTCCGCAAAAGGCGAAGGCGAGCAGGGAAGACCAACTCACGCCCGCAAAAGTCAAGTCGCCGAGAATATCGCGCAAGGCAAAAGACGTGGTGCCAAAGTTGAAAACTTCAAAGGCAAGCAAAGCGCTGATGAGAATGCCGCCAAAGATCGCGCCGCGTTTTATCGAGATGTTTTTCAAAAGCGGCATTAATTGAATACTGAGCGAACGGTTCATGGGAACTCTCCTTTTTTAGAATCATATTTTTCAGCAATTCCTTTTATCTTTTTATGCGGGATAATTGTTTGTTGCGTTACGAATTACTGACTTTGTATTTTAGAACTCTTGTTCTAATTTGAACTTCGCAAATATAGAACATTAATTCTAAACTGTCAAGTATAATAAGCATTGCAAAATGATGATTGTTTAGAATCGCAACAACAACTTCAGCCGTTTGGTAAAGCGCGACTTTAGTCGTTGCTGCGAGATCATTGGAGAAAAATCTTATGAACAAAAATGAATCTATCGGATACATCGTCAGCGGCGGATTGAAGGAATCTTTCCGCGCGCGCCTCACCGTTTCCGCGCAGGAAGTTCAAGAAGGCGCGTTTGTTGTGATGCAAAATTCCAACTGGCGTTATTACGGACTTGTGACCGATATTCAACTTGGCGCGACAGATCCGCGTTTTGCGGACGAGCAGACTGAGACGAGATTCCCAGCGCTTGCAAAATCTTTACACGGGCAGACTCTTTTTACGAATATCGAAATCCTCCCCGCATTGATGCAAGAACTGGGCGACGAGATTACGCCTCCAATTCCCGTGAAGACGGTCCCGCCGCATCATACTCCCGTAGAGATGGCGAAGCCTGAACATATCGCGGGAATTTTTGGCGACCCAGACGCGGACGGAAATTTCATCATCGGTTATACCCGCGAGCAGGGACATCCCGTGTGTGTAAATTTGGATAAGTTCATTCAGCGTTCATCGGGTGTGTTCGGCGCGACGGGCACGGGCAAATCATTTTTGACGCGGCTGTTATTGGCGGGATTGATGAATCATAACAAGGCTTCGGTTTTAGTTTTAGATATGCACAACGAATACGGATTTGACGACGTCGCTTCGGATACGAAGGCAAAAGTCATCGGGTTGAAGACAAAATTTAAAAATAAAATCAACGTGGTGGGATTGGGAAGCGGCGCGACGATTCGCGGGCAGGTTCCAGATTTTAATTTGGAAATCGCCATGTCAGATATTTCATCCAGCGATGTGGAGATGCTTGCGCGCGAGTTGAATCTCAAAGAGACCACGCCGACAACATTGAACGCGTTGTATGGAACGTTCAAAGA
>JAVHOY010000099.1:14753-16961 GCA_036170295.1 bacterium | reverse complement strand
AAATTGCTTTGGAAGATTCGGCGCAGACCAATTCGTAAGCGACGAAACGATCTTGAACAAATCCGCGATGGATTCTTTTTCGCGGTTCGGATCATTCCATTGAAACTGATATCCGCTCAAATTAAGACGCCGCGACTTGACCTGCCCGCTATGATTCGCCAGCGGATTATTTTTCAGCGCGGGAAAAATTTCTTTTTGCAACGCTTCTTCAAATCCGATCAGATCCACGCGCTCGGTCATGTTGAGCAAATACTCGGACTTGAAATAATCCCGCGCCCACTCGATTGCATTTTCTCTAAAGCGATGACTCTGCGCGTTGATGAACGCCGAATCCGCAAGCCACATCGTCAGTTTTGCGCTGCGCGATAAATCAACCTTGTCAAATAGCCAGACCAAAAAGTGAATGGTTCCCAGCGGATATTTTCTTTTGAAATTGGAAACATTGATTCCCCGAATCAAATTTGGATTTAACGAGCGCGCATGTCCCGCCAAAACATCAGCCGACCTTTGCTCCAAAATGTGATGACCCACGCTGAAAATGTTCGGATGATAAATATCCAAATCTATGGCGACGTAATTTCCCTGAAAAAATCTGGCGAGGAAATCTTTTTCATCCGCAGAATACCAAAGCGTTTTGTAATCGTAAATCGCGGCTATATCCCAGCCAAATTTGCTTTTCAAAAAACAAGCCGAGACGACTGAATCCAAATCGTTGCCAACGACCATTCCCTGAATTGAATCTGGATTTGCAAAAGGAGAAAAAGATTCAACGATTTGGAAACGATCCGCCGAGTTCGTATTTCGCAGGATGGTCATCTCTCATCCTTTTTTCAGCGCGGCGCTCAACGCTTGATCCAACGATCTGACCTCGATAATTTCAATCCCTTTTGGATATGGCTCGCCTTGACGAATCGCCTTCGGCACAATGGCGACTTTGAATCCCAACTTTTGCGCCTCGCGCAGCCGCGCCACCATTTGACCGGGCATCCGCAACTCGCCCGCGAGACCAATCTCGCCAATCAGCACCGCCTCCGCGCGGACAGGAACATCCTTCCACGAAGATGCGATGGCGGCGGCAATCGCTAAATCTGCGGCGGGTTCGTCAATTTGAATTCCGCCGACCACGTTGACGAAGACATCCTGCTCCGCGAGTTTCAATCCCACGCGGCGAGTCAACACGGCGCTGATCAGCAACAAGCGATTGAAGTCAATCCCGTTGGGAGTCCGCCGCGCGTTTCCAAATTGAGTCGGCGAAGTGAGTCCTTGAATCTCGACCAAAATCGGGCGTGTGCCTTCCATCGTCACGGCAATCGCGGAGCCTGCCGCGTTGACCAAGCGTTCCGCGAGAAACGCTTCGGATGGATTCGTCACTTCGACCAATCCGCCTTCGCGCATTTCAAACACGCCGACTTCCGCCGTCGCGCCGAAACGATTCTTCACCGAGCGCAATAAACGATACGCCTGAAAACGATCGCCTTCCAAATATAAAACCGTGTCCACGATATGCTCCAACACGCGCGGACCCGCAATCGCGCCGTCCTTCGTCACATGCCCGATCATAAAAACGGATATGCCCGAAGACTTCGCCAATTCGCGCAGTTGCGACGCGCACTCGCGCACTTGCGAAACCGAGCCCGCCGACGAATCCAAATTGGATAAGTAAACAGTTTGAATCGAATCGACAATCAGCAAGTCAGGCTTTGTATCTTTAACATGATTCAAAATCACTTCGAGGTTTGTCTCGGTGACGAGCAAAAGATTTTTGGGTAAGGGCGCAGCATGTTGCGCCCCCACGGGATTGGTCAAACGCACCGCGCGCATTTTGATCTGTCGCTCTGACTCTTCGCCCGAAACATACAGCACACGCTGCGAGTTCGCCATCTCCATCGCCATTTGCAACATCAATGTGGATTTGCCAATGCCCGGATCGCCGCCAATTAAAACGATGGAGCCGACGACGATTCCGCCGCCCAACACGCGCGCAAATTCGCCGATGGGCAAGTGGACGCGATCTTCCGCGTCGCCGCCGACCTCCGCAATGGGACGCGGCTCGGAGCGTCCGCTTAACCCGCGCCCGTTTGCAACCGCTCCCTTATGGATCGGCTCGTCGTGGATGACTTCCTCCACCATGCTGTTGAACGATCCGCACTGCGGACACTTTCCCATATATGACGCGACGACTCGTCCACACTGCTGACAGACAAAACG
>JAVHOY010000099.1:7512-14653 GCA_036170295.1 bacterium | reverse complement strand
GCGAGTATATCAGAATTTATGTTCTGTTTAGAGATGCGCTATACTCAACAAAAACTTATTTACAGGAGTCCACATGAAACTCATCTCAGAAATTTTTATTGTTATCGTCGCATTTTTGCATTTCGGCTTTCTCTACCTTGAAATGTTCTTATGGGACAAACCGCGCGGCATGAAGTCGTTTCACATGACTGAGGAATTTGCCAAGCAATCCAAAACGCTGGCGATGAATCAAGGGCTATATAACGGATTCCTCGCGGCGGGTTTGATTTGGAGTTTGTTCGCGGATTCTTCCACGAAAATTTTCTTTCTCAGTTGCGTCGTCATCGCGGGAATTTTTGGCGCATTGACGGTCGGCAAGCGGATATTTTATATGCAGGCGCTTCCCGCGATCATCGCTTTGGCGTTGGTTTTGATTGCGTAAATAAAAAGACCTCCGAGTTTTTGAAGAACTCGGAGGTCTGCTTTTACTTTGCTATTGCCGCAAAATCTGCGAACAAGCCGTACGCCGTTTCCACGGGACCGCCCTTCATGCCGGGTTTTTCCGAAAGAATGATCGAGTAGTCGAGGATGACGTCGGTTCTAAATGTAATGCCTGTGCTGGAGTTCATCATGCCATAAAGCGGCGAGGATGAATCTACCAGTTGCGGAGAAACGCTTGCGGCAATTTTCCCATTCGCTTTTTCAGCGGAGCAAACCAATTTATAACGCTTGCCTTCGGCTTTGGCTTTGGCGATCATCTCAGCGGTGATTCCGCGAATGCCAACGGGATTCACTTGCTGCGGAGTCATGGGCGTATCCCATAACACGGTCACCAGCGCCGCGACTTTGATTGCCGCATCCCAACCGTCCACGTCGTTGGTCGGGTCAGTCTCCGCCAAGCCGATGGACTGCGCGTACTTGACCGCGTCTTCGTAGGCTTCGCCGTTTTCCATGCGCGAGAGAATGACGTTGGTCGTCGCGTTGAAAATTCCTTTGATGGAAGTTAACTCCGCGAGTGGAAAAGATTCGCGGAAAACAGAAAATACCGGCGCGCCGCCCAAGACTGTGGATTCAAATTTGAATTGCTTGCCTTTGGATTTTGCCAACGCAGTCAATTCACGATAGCCATGCACTACGGGACCTTTGTTGGCGGTGACGGCGTGCATCCCAAGATTCAACGCCGCGCGGATGTGATCCAACGCGGGCTGACCTGTCTGCGTGTTGACGGGCGAATTTTCAAACATGACGTCGGCGGATGAATGTTGAATGACGGAGAGGGAATTGGTAATTGGCAATTGGTAATTGTTTAATATTGAAATATCTTTTCCGCTTTCGACGAGTTCCAGCGCTTTGCGAATATTCAGTCCGTCGGGGTTGACGGCGAATCCATGACTTCCCGTTGAAATGCCCGTGAATGAAAATGTAACGCCCTGCGCTTTGAGCAAATCTTCTTTTCTCAATAATAATTTTGCCAGCGAGCGGGCGACGTTGCCGAAGCCGATGAATGCAAGTTTGTAGTGCATGGGATTCTCCTTGTGTTATGTCATTGCGAGGGCGCACTTGTTCCTTGCCCGAAGCAATCTTCAAATGAGTCAGGGATTGCTTCGTCGGGAAGAGCGCCCTCCTCGCAATGACATTATTTTTCAAATCGGCGGATATGGAAATGCGCGTCTGTCTTGCGGGACGCGGGGAAATATTTTAGACGTCAATAAATTTTGGGCGCGGAGTTTGAGGGCGCGGAGCTCGTTTGGCGTTAGATAAGATTCCAAAAGCGCAGACCAGTTTGAGGTCAAGGAAAGCGGCGCGAGCAATTCATCGGGGATAATCTGATTCTCAAAATTCCAAATCACCGTGCGGAGTTTTTCTTCTTCGTGAAAACAAATTCCGTGATCTATGGCGTAAAGATGATGTGTGCCGTCTTCAAAAAAAACATGGCTGCCCTTGCGGTCTGCGTTGTTGATGAGCAGGTCAAATACCATGACGGGTTTGAGCGCTTGCTTATCTTCGTCGCTGAAATTGAAGTAATGATATTCGACGTCGTAGTTGATGTATTGTTGCAACGACCCCGCGCCATAGGGACCGTCTTCTCGCAAAGTTGTAAATGGGACAATATGAAAGCCAAGTTCTTCGCTTAACAAATACGCGGCGACTTCGCGCTGCGCCAACGAGTTTTCTGGAAAATCCCAAAGCGGCTGCTCGCCTTGGATGGGTTTATACACGGCTTTGTAAATTTGATTCTCGTAATGAACGTCTACAAAAAAAGTGTAATTGCTTCCAAGCATAAATTGACCCTTGAGGTCATAATCGCCATGCGTGAGCGCGGATTGAATTAATTTAGTAATGGGAGTATTCATTGTTGGTCAAAGGTCGAAAGTCAAAAGTCAGACCTTCGACCTTTGACTTTTGACTTGCTAACTTAAATGCCCGTTTTTCTTGGGGCAGAAATGTCCTTCGGCTTCCATCGGCTGACCGCATTGCGGGCAAAGGGGACGTCCATGTGAGACGACGTCCGCGCTCCAACGGGCGAGCATGTGCATTTGCGCGCGCGTCCCCCAAAAGCGGATTTGCGCGGCAGACTCGGGTTCAAATTCTTCGGTCAATAATTCTTTGGTGAAGATGACGACGCGGTCGCGTTGTTTGTCGTAGCCAAGCCCGATCTCGCCGGCGCGGAAAAGCGGATCAACGGGCGGGCTGATGCGCATAACGCGTTCCACATATTCGCCCGACGCTTCTTCGAGTTCGGGATTTTGTTTTTGAATTTGCGCGAGGAACTGCTCAACGCCGATGGCAAGCGATTGCAATTGCGCCTTCTCGATGATGACGGTGATTGTGCGCTGTTCTTGATAGGCTTGCAAATAAAAAACGCGCTGACCGGGCTTGCCGATAGCGTCTGCGGTGATATGGTCGCAAGGGTCTACATCTATTTCAAATCGCGGCATAAGTTACCTTTTATAAAATCGAGTATACCAGAACTGACAATGGGTCTATGGTCAATCGTTCATTGTCCATTTATAATCTAGCCGCTAACAAAGGAGCGCCCCATGTACGATAAAAACAAACTCGACGAATTAAAATCTTCGCTTGAAAATTGGGAAAAAACTTCGCTGCAAAAAGCCTTGAAGCAATTGCCCGAACGCGCCGAAAAATTTATCACGACTTCTTCCGAGCCGATCAATCGCCTTTATACGCCGCTTGACGTTGCAGATAAAGATTACGCGGATGCGCTGGGTCTGCCCGGCGAATATCCCTACACGCGCGGCGTTCATCCCACGCTGCATCGCAGCAAATTGTGGACGATGCGTATGTTCGCAGGCTTTGGCACCGCAGAAGAGACGAATCAGCGCTTCAAATACTTACTCGATCAGGGTCAAACGGGATTAAGCATCGCGTTTGATTTGGCGACTCTCATGGGCTACGACACCGATCAGCCCGAAGCGCTCGGCGAATTTGGCAAATGCGGCGTGGCGATTTCTTCGCTGAAAGATATGGAAATTTTGCTGGATGGAATTCCGCTGGATAAAGTCTCGTCGAGCATGACCATTAATTCTCCCGCTTCAATTATTTGGGCGATGTATATCGCCGCCGCAGAAAATCGCGGGATTCGTCCCGATCAATTGCGCGGCACAATTCAAAACGACATTCTTAAAGAATTCATCGCGCAAAAAGAATTTATCTATCCGCCTGAGCCTTCGATGCGACTCGTGGTGGACACGATGGAATTCGGCTCGCAAAAAGTTCCGCAATGGAACACCATTTCCATCAGCGGTTACCACATCCGCGAGGCAGGCTCCACCGCCGCGCAAGAACTCGCCTTCACGCTCGCCGACGGCATGGAATATGTCCGCTGGGGAATTGCGCGCGGCATGGACGTGGACGAATTCGCGCCGCGTCTTTCATTCTTCTTCAACGCGCATAATGACTTCTTCGAGGAGATCGCCAAGTATCGGGCTGCGCGGCGTATTTGGGCGCGCGAGATGCGCGAAACGTTCAAGGCAAAAAATCCGCGCTCATGGTTGTTGCGCTTCCACACGCAAACGGCGGGCGTTTCATTAACCGCTCAACAGCCAGAAAATAATGTTGTGCGCGTTGCGATTCAAGCGCTTGCCGCTGTGTTGGGCGGAACTCAATCTCTGCACACCAATTCGTTGGATGAAGCGCTCGCGCTGCCATCCGAACATGCGGTGACGATTGCGCTGCGCACGCAGCAAATCATCGCGGAGGAATCGGGCGTGACGAACACCATAGACCCGCTGGGCGGTTCGTTCTTCGTCGAAGCGCAAACGGATCGAATCGAAGCGCAGGCGTACGATTATTTCCGCCGCATTGAAGAATTGGGCGGCATGTTGCCCGCGATTGAAAAGGGATTCTTCCAAAGCGAGATCGCGGACGCGGCGTATCGTTATCAGCGCGAGATTGACCTGAATGTGCGCCGAATCGTCGGCGTGAATGCGTATGTGGAAAAGCAACCGATCACTATTCCAATTTTAGAAATGGATCCAAAAGGATACGACCGCCAAGTATCGCGCTTGAGCGAAGTCCGCAAGACGCGCGATAGCGGGCGCGTGGGACAGACGCTGGACAGATTGCGCGTCGCGTGTCAAGGCACAGAGAACACCATGCCTTACATCATGGAATGTGTCCACGCCTATTGCACACTCGGCGAAATTGTCAGCGTGATGAAAGAAGTCTTTGGAATATATGAAGAGATGGCGGTGATTTAGTTTGTAGTTGGATAGTCAGATAGTTGAGTAGTTGTGGGCAGTCGCTGGGCTGTCCACTTTTTTTATCTTTCAGCGGGTGTAATTTCTTTCAGGTAAAATACTCCCTATGCCCTCGCTTACAGATAAACTTAAATCGCTCGGCGTTCAAATCGGGACTGAACATATATCTCCGCCCAAAGCGGAGAACTACGCTATCGAATCTGTCGTGGCGGGAAGTTTTCTCAACACGCCGCGCGGAGAATCTTTTGCGGCGGAGCAAACCTTTGGCGCGGATTATCTGCATGGAAAAGTTTCGCTCTTCTCCGATTTTCCGCTTTCCATTGTTTCTCAGTGGGCAAACGATGTTCGCATTGCCGAGTTGCCCATTCATAAATTTGCGTTTCTCGATACTGAAACAACGGGACTTTCAGGCGGCACGGGAACTTATGCCTTTCTCGTCGGCGCGGCGCGCTTTGTAGATGGAAAATTTTCTCTGCGTCAATTCTTTTTGCGCGATCCGTCTGAAGAGCCAGCCATGCTCGAAGCGCTGATTCAATTTCTTGCGCCGTGCGAAGCGCTGGTCACCTTCAACGGAAAATCTTTCGACGCGCCGTTGCTGACCACGCGCTACAAACTTCATCGCATCCCCGCGCCGTTTAAAGATTACGCTCATCTTGATTTGCTTCCGCTTGCGCGGCGTTTGTGGCGCGATAGACTCCCTTCGCGCGCGCTGAAATATTTGGAAGAGCATGTGCTTGGCTTTACGCGCGCATCGGAAGAAGTTCCCGGCTACGAAATCCCTTGGCTATATTTTGATTACCTTCGCACGCGGGACGCCCGTCCGCTGGGCGGCGTGTTCTATCACAACGCAATGGACGTGGCGGCGATGGCGGCGCTGCTCGCGCATGTTTGCGAACTGCTGGAAAATCCATATCAGCGCGCGGAGCATGGTTTGGATTTCGTCGCGCTGGGAAAATTATTTGAAGACTTAAATCACTGGGACGAAGCGGCGCGTCTCTTCGAGCGCGGACTCGAATTGGATTTAACAGAATCAGATTTCGAGGCGGCGGTGAAGCGGCTTTCCATCCTCCAAAAAAAACGCGGCGACATGGACGAAGCGCTAAAGTTATGGAAAAAATCGGCGAACAAAGGTCACATCTACGCTCAGATTGAATTGGCGAAATATTACGAACATAAAAAACGCGATGCGAAGTCCGCGCTCAAATGGGCGCAGTCGGCGCGGAAAGAAGCCGAGCGCGCCGAGCTGCCCGCGTACATCCGCAAGCATTGGTTGGCTGAAATCAATCATCGGCTGGCGCGTTTGGAGCGTAAAGCCGATTTATAATCAAGGCGCGTAAGAATATTTTTACGCAAGCGTCTAAACATCAAAAAAAAATATCGCAAGGAAACCATGCCAAAGAAAAACAGGAATCAAAACATCCGCGCTCGCAGCGAACTCGCCGCATTTTTGCGCCGCCCCATCGTTCAATTTGGGATGATTGTCGTCGTCGCGCTAATTGTGTATTTGATCGCAGTCGGCGGCAAGTAATCGCAAGAAACAAAACGCATGACGCTCGAAACGGCGTGGAGAAAATTTCCGCGCCGTTTTTATTCGCTGAGGATTACATGAAACGAATTTTTACGCTCGCTATTTTGATTTTTACGCTGATCTCTGCCTGCTCCTCAAACAGCGCGGCAGACTCCCGTCAAACGGATTCAGCAATACTTGCTTCCACCACCGTCATCGCCGACATCGCGCGCAACGTCGCGGGCAAGCGCCTGACGGTTGAGTCGTTGTTGCCCATCGGCGCCGACCCGCACAGCTATCAGCCGACTCCGCAAGATATGGCGAAGATTGAGCGCGGCAAGTTGATTATTATCAACGGCGCGGGCTATGAAAGTTTTCTCACGACGTTGTTGGAAAATAATGCGAACAAGAAAACCATCGTCGAAGCGTCGGCGAATATCACAACAAGAAAAAACGCGCAGGGCGTTGACCCGCATCTATGGCTTGATCCGAATCTGGTCGTCGTCTATGTGGAAAATATCCGCGCGGCGTTGACTCAATACGATCCGGCGGGCGCGGCGATTTATAAATCGAATGCGGCGGCGTACACCGCGCAATTAAAAGAATTGGATTTATGGATTCAAGATCAAGTCAAATTAATTCCCGCCAATAAAAGATTGCTCATTACCAACCACGAAGCGCTTGGCTATTTTGCAGAGCGATATGGTTTTACCGTGACAGGTTCAGTCATTCCAAGTTTCAGCAGCAACGCCGCGCCCTCCGCGCAACAAATAGCGGCGCTGATTGACGAGATTAAAAAACTCGGCGTACACGCCATTTTCCTTGATGCGGCGGATAACGATACGCTCGCCAAACAAATCGCCGACGAAACTGGCGTAACCGTCGTCGCCGATTTGCATTTAGAATCGCTCACCGATGGAGCTCCCGCCGCGAC
>JAVHOY010000099.1:0-7412 GCA_036170295.1 bacterium | reverse complement strand
CCGTCGTCGCCGATTTGCATTTAGAATCGCTCACCGATGGAGCTCCCGCCGCGACATATATTGAGATGATGAAGCATAATGTAACGAGAATCGTCGAAGCGTTGAAGTAAAGAGCGTTCCGCAGTGTTTTTTCGCAGCGTAAGCCCTAAATTTATTCTTCTTCTCCCGCGATAATTTCCTGCGCCAGTTTTTGCAGCGGCTCGACGTCGTCCACTTTTGCGGCTTGCCAATATTGCGCCAGCAAATCGAGCGGGCTTAAACTCCCCGCCAACTGACCTTCGGGGAGTCTCACACGCGCTTCGCTTTGCGGACGTTTGACGAGATGGAATTCAAACGCGGCTTCCGCATATTTTCTCAAAGCGGATTCGTCTATCAGCGTATCCCATTCTCTTGGATAATCCACTGCCAGACGGACAATGGCTCCCGATAATTTTTCTGGAGTCGGAAGCGCCGCGATTAACGAATCAGTCACGCGCTCATTCGACTGCAAAGCGATTCGGCAATCTATGAAGGGGCGCGTCCCTTCAAGTTTTCTCCACTCCACTCGCGTATCTTTTTCATGTTCGACATGCGCGATGACAAAGAAGCGATCTTCCTTCGCTTCGCCAAAATCCACGCGCTCGATGGAGCCGGGGTAAATCACCGGCGGCTGCGAACCTTCGTTCACATCCTGCGGTTTATGGATGTGTCCCATAGCGACGTAATTGAATTTTTTATTCTTCACCAAACTCCCCGAAAGCACAAGGTCGTTGCCCAGCATCACAAGTCTCTCGCCGCCGAACTTTGCGCCTTCAATGGATGCGTGCGCGGTAAGAATCAGCGGAAGCGATGGATCAAATTCTTCTTCAAGCCACCGCTCAATCATTTGGTCAAGATTCTCTTCGATGCGCGAGAACGCCTGCGTGGAATCTGTCTCGCCGGTGACAGCCATCAGACCTGAGCGCGTAATCCACGGCATGGCGACGACTTGAATGGGCAAATCCCATAATTGATCTGGCTTGAGAAATTCGGGCGTATCCAGCACGCGCACAAAAGGCGTTTGCAAAGTTTTGAATTCTTGCAAGGCGTGCGCGCGCCCGATGGACGGAGAAACATCGTGGTTGCCGATTAACAACAAGGTCGGGATTTCCGCGCGCGATAAGCGCATGATGCGCTTATCCCATTCGCGTTGAAAGGTCGGCGCGGGAGTCCGATCCCGATAGGCGTCGCCCGCGAAGACGACCATATCCACTTTTTCAGAGATGGCGGTATCCACGATGGTATCCAGCGATTTGAGAAAATCCAATACGCGGAAAGGCAGCCCCGTGACGGGATCGTGCCTGCCGTAGTTTGCCATATCAATATGCGCGTCGGCGAAGTGAAGAAGTTTCATGGGTGGGATTATATGCGATTCTATGTTGTGAAATAAAATTATGTTTTAAATTCAAAACGTCCGCGCTTTTTAACGCGGACGTTTTGTTTTCGTTTCGTTACTCTTTATCGCGTTTGTAATTTACGAATCTGTAACCCACGCCGCGCTCGGTGAGAATATATTTCGGGTCGGCGGGATCTTTCTCCAATTTTTGGCGCAGATAGTTAATATACAAACGCACATAATGCGGCTCGTCGCGGTATTCATAGCCCCACACTTTTTGAAGCAGCTGGTCGTGCGAAACCACCCAGCCCGCGTTTTGCACCAAATGAAAAAGCAGACGATATTCAGTCGGGCGCAGTTTGATCAATTTGCCTTCCAACCAAATTTCGCGGCGGTCAAAATCTATTTTCAAGCGCTTGTCAATTTCAAGCAGTCCGTGCATAGAGCCGCTTACGCCCTCCGTGCGGCGCAACACCGATTTGATGCGGCTGACCAATTCGCGCGGGCTGAACGGCTTGACGATGTAATCGTCCGCGCCGTGTTCGAGTCCATGCACGCGATCGTCTTCTTCGCCCTTGGCGGTCAGCATGATCACAGGCACGTTGCTAATCTCGCGGATCGTTTCCAGCGTTTCAAAACCGTCGAGATCGGGCATCATCACGTCGAGCAAGATGAGGTCTGGCGTAACGTCGCGCATTTTTTGAATGGCTTGCTTGCCGCTAAACGCTTCGCTGACTTGAAATCCATCATGCTCCAAATTCATGCGGATAAAGCGCACCATGCGCTCTTCATCGTCCACCACTAGGATTCTGCGGCGCTCAATTGAATCAACCATACGATTATTCCCTCACAAAGCCGATGATTTTCTCTTCTTCGGCGTTTTCCATAATCTCAATAAAACTCACCTTTGCCAGGGGCCAGATCACTTTGACGACATTGCTGTCAATATAATGCAAATCCTTGCCGTCCTTCTGGCGCGGATTGGAAACCAAAATGATGTTATCGGTGGGTTTGGGCAGGTCTTCTATTTCTCCCGCAATAGAGGCTTCGCCAGCGACATGTAAAATGACGGTATATGCCATATAAGTTCTCCTTTTTATTCTGCGATCTTAAGCAGAATCTGAATTTTCAATTTTCCAAGCGCGACAATATCGCCGTGCTTGAGCGTTTGCTCGTCGTTTGGCAGCAGGCGCTTTCCGTTGATGAACGATCCGTTCGCGGAGCCAAGGTCCATATAGATCATGCAATCACTGTCTCGTTTGATGACGGCGTGCAAACGCGAGACTCCCGCCGCGTAAGCTTGATACTGAGAGAGATCAATATCGGGCATAATCGGCTGTCCTTCGCTGACGCGCCCAAGCGTGAATTCATTTTTTACTGAAAGCGGGATGACCTGTCCCGTATCCAATAGATGCAAACTTCCCCACGCGTCTTGTCCATTGAAGGGTTGGTATTGATCGTTTTTAGACGCATCTCCGCCAATTTTTTGGAAGTCCTTTGTCGAGATGTTTTGAGTTGTAAGCATACCTTTGCCCGTCAATTGCGCTCCGCATTCCGCGCAAAACAACGCTCCATCCATGTTGGCATGTTTACAATTAGAACACGCAATCATATTTTCTTCTCCTCTTTTGCGCCGCCCAGCAGAAGCGCGCGCGTGCCATACTTGATATCCTTTTGATTGCCGCTCGCGCTCCAGTTCTTCATCTTTTCAAGATTGTCCGCTTCAAATAAAACTGTTTTCGCTAATGAGTTTTCGCCCTGCGAAAGCAGATGGGTTGCCAGATTGTGTAAATGCCGCGCCGCTGAGTCAAAATCGCCGCTGTCCGCTGCGGAGCGCGCGCGTTCTTGCATTCGATACAAAGTCAGACGCGCAAGAGCGCTTAATATTGAGGCGGGCGGAGAATCGGTGGAGGCTTCCGCGCGCACTTCACGGATCAAATCCAAGCGCACGGGCGGCGCGGGCATGGGGCGCGCGGAAATGACTATTTTTAATGCGCCGTTCAATAACGATAATATATCCGTATTCAATGCGGAGGGCTCGACCATAAACTCAAACATCACATGCAAAGGCGTATCGCGCAAAACGGGACCAAGTTTCGTAGCGGAGTCAATTTCAATCGCGCCGCCTTCAGGTTGCAAGCGAAAGGCATAGTTGATTTTGACGCCTTCTTGCTCTTTGAATTCAAGGACGACGTCGTCCGCGTAAGTGTTGATCAGCGCGTTGAATTTATCCACCAGCAAGCGCTGAATATCTGTGGGCTTGGCGATATACGCCGATGAGCCGCCCGTTTTACTCGCAAGCGCGTCTAAAAAAATATCGTTCCATTCATGTCCGATGCCCATGCCGCTGACGCCGATATTTTGCGCGGCGGCTTCTTCGGCGAGTTTCAGACACTGCGCTTCGTCTCCGTAAGTATTTCCATCGGTCAGCAAGATAATGTGATTCGTCCGCGCAGAGGTCAATGCGCGTTGAATTTCATCCATGCCCGCTTTCAACCCGCTGTAGATTTCTGTCCCGCCAAAGGTTTGCATCATTTGGATGCTGTTTTCCTGCTTCTTTTTATCGGGGTTGATTCCAGCGGGGACGATCACCTCCGCGCGGTCGCTAAAAGCGACAATGCTCAACACGTCTTCAGGGCGCAGGTTGCGTAATAATTGGATCGCGGTCGCTTTGACCATATCCATTTTGTCGCCCTGCATCGAAGTCGAACGATCTAACACAAGGCAGATATTAAGCGGAGGCGCTTGAATTTGTTTCGTTCCCCCGCGCTGACTGACTTCCAGCAACGCATAAATCAACTGCGGCTCGTTGATCTTTACAAGATGCGGGCGGCTGAACGTAATCTCATGCTCTACAACTGAGTTGTCTTTAATTTCAGGCGGCAGAGTGGCGTCGTATAAATTGCGGCGCCGCGGATTTGAAAGAACTTCGTAGGCTTGTTGCGCGTCAAGAAATAATTCGGTTTCGCCGGGAGCTACATTTTTATCGGGATGCAAGCGCTGCGCCGCTTCAAAGTAAGCGCGCTTCACATCTTCTTGCGAAGCGTCGCGGAAGATTCCGAGAATGGCGTAGTGATCCGGCTTGGCGGACATACTTATCCGATCATTTGCGCGAGAACAACCGTGATGTTATCGGGACCGCCCGCGAGGTTGGCGGCTTCTACCATGCTTTGACAGGCGCGTTGCAAATCGGGCGCATTGGCAATGGCGCGATGAATATCTTTCTCGTCAATCACGCCCCATAAACCGTCGCTGCAAATCATCAAGTAACCGGTCTGCGGGAAGGGAATGGTGAAGATGTCGGCTTCAAGAGTTTCGCCTTGCCCCAGCGCGCGGATCAAAACGTTGCGGTGCGGAAAAACAGCGGCTTCGTCTTTGCTCAGGTGACCGAGTTCTTCGAGTCGTTTAACCAGCGAATGATCGCGCGTGATCGCTTCTATTCTTCCATCGGGAAAAACGGAATAGGCGCGGCTGTCGCCGATATGAGCGATAGTCACTTGCTGCCCTAAAACAAGCGCGGCGGTGACGGTGGTGCCGCTGCCCGGCGCTTCGCGTTGAACGTATTGATGCGCTTCGCTGATCGAGACTTCCATCAACTCTTGCAGCGATTCTTGCAAGTTTTGGGTGGGCAAATTAAATAGATACGAATGAAACTTCTTCATAATGTTGCCGCCCATAATACGGACGGCGGCGTTGCTCGCCACTTCGCCGAATTGGTGTCCGCCCATTCCATCTGCGACAATATAAATTCCAAAGGGGATGCTTTCAGAACTGCCCGATAAGGTCGCGGTCAATGCGAGCAAACTATCTTCGTTGTGTTCGCGTTGTTTGCCCACAGACTGTCCAACCGCAGCCACTAGTTGTTTCATTTCATATTTTGAATTCTGGCTGTTGACGATGGCGCTGATCTGCATATCCGAAAGCGGCGCGGTGGTCGCATTATTCGCTGCCGTTGGTTTTTCAGGTTCCGATTTTTTTTCAGTCATTCCAAACAATCTTTTTAAGTAATCAAACACATGAGCTCCTTTATGCAAACAACGCATAGATATGATGATCTGTCGAGCCAAAATATACAATATCGTCAAAGACAATCGGCGAGCCGATAATAGACCCGTGAGTTTCAAACTTCCAGCGCAAACGCCCTGTGCGATATTCGAGGCAGTACATGCTGCCGTCTACAGAACCGCAATAGAGCGAATCTTTATAAATCACCGGCGAACTGCTGACTTGATTTTCAGTGTGGAAGCGCCAGACTTCCTTAGCGGTGCGCGCGTCCACACAGTAAATAAATCCATCCACCGAGCCGACAAAAATATAATCATCGGCGAGCGCTGGCGATGAAAGCGAGCCTTTTCCCAAACGAAACTTCCAAATCGCCCAACCGTTCTTCGCATCCAGCGCGTAAAGATTGCTATCCAGCGAAGCGACGTAAATTGCTTGTCCTTTGGCGATGGGAGAGGAAGTGACCGCGCGTTTTGCCTGAAAGCGCCATTTCATTTCGCCGCGAAAATCAACAGCAGAGACCACGCCCGATTCGTTCCCAAAGTAAATCAGATTGTTCTCAACCAGCGGCGTGGAGTGAATCGGCGCGCCGGTTGAATGTTTCCAAATGGCGCGCCCAGTCACTATATTGACCGCGTGCAAATCATGATCATCGGAGCCAAAGAAAATATGTCCTTCTGAGATACGCGGCGAAGAATGAATTTTTCCTTCTGTATAATACGTCCACACTACCTTGCCTGTGCGCTCGCTAACGACATGTAAGCGCTTATCTTCCGAGCCGAAAAATATATTGCCGTCAAAAACCAAAGGACGCGTCACAATGCCCCCGTCGGCGGCGTACTTCCATTGGAACTGTCCATCCGCCGCATTTAAGGAATATAGATTATTGTCGTAACATCCGATATATAACGAACCTTGATTCAACGCGGGCGTTCCGCGAATCTCGTCTTCGCATTTGAACGACCACAGCGGTTTGATTCCGCCGCTTGAACTAGGCAAAGCGGCTGCGATCTTAGAGAGCGCGCCCGTCTTGCGCGCCACGTTCATCAGCGCGTCCTTCATCGCTGACGCGCTAGGGAAACGGTCGGCGGGATTATATTGCAACGCGGTATTGATCACCGCCTCAATCTCGCTTGAAATATTAGGATTGATGCGCCGCGCGGGTCGCTCCGCGAAAGAGAAGGGCGGCTCAAGGCGCGGATCGCGGCGCGTCAGCGCGTGATGCAGAGTCGCGCCAAGCGAGTAAATATCCGCAATGGGAGTGGCTTCGCCGCGATATTGTTCGGGCGGAGAATATCCTTCGGTGCCGATCATCGTTCCTTTTTGTCCGCTTTGAAAAGTTTTGGCGATGCCGAAATCCACCAACACCACGTCCCCATTGTGGTTGATCATCACGTTTGAGGGTTTCATATCGCGGAAAATAATCGGGTCAGGTTTGTGCGAATGTAGATAATCCAGCACATCGCAAAGTTGAATCGCCCAGCTGATGATTTGATCTTCAGGCAAGAATCCATTTGCGTCGGCAATGACGGTTTCTAAATCTTTACCGTGAACGAATTCCAACACAAGATACGAGCGGTCGTCTTGCGTGAAATAATCGTAAATGCGCGGAATGGCTGGATGATTCAGCGTGGCGAGCATATTCGCTTCGCGCTCAAAGTTTTGCACAATCGTCTGCCGCACCAGCGGATCTGGCGCGGAGTTAATCATTTCCTTAACCGCCACCAATTTGACCACGTTTGGAAAATGCAAGTCGCGCGCGCGATAAACAGAACCCATCCCGCCGACGCCGATTACATCTTGAATGTTATAACGATTAACCAGCGTGGAACCAGATTGAATTTGTTGGCGTGGGGTAGAATTATCCGAGTCTGAGCCAATTGGCGAGGTCATACTTCTTGTTTCCAGAGTATTCTCCTACTCGCTCTATGCGAATTGCTGGATTATAGTGTGCAGTGATAGGAATTGCAAATGCTGGACAGTTGCAATTCAGCAATTTCAAATCTGAAAGTGGACTATGGAGGCACAGGAACGCTTTTCAAGCCTTCTTGCATGA
>JAVHOY010000098.1:0-3866 GCA_036170295.1 bacterium | reverse complement strand
GCCAAACTTCTAAAACAAAACGGAATATCCGTTACCGAAGTCGCCGACTACACTCACTCGCCTGAAATTCTCGGCGGACGAGTCAAAACGTTGCACCCTGCTGTTCATGGCGGCTTGCTTGCGCGTCCAACCGAATCCGATCACAACGAACTGCTCGCTCTCGGCTGGGATTATATTGATCTCGTCGCGGTCAATCTCTATCCGTTTGAAGAAACAATTGCAAAGCCAAATGTCGCTTACGCAGACGCGATTGAAAACATTGACATCGGCGGCGTTACCTTAATCCGCGCTGCCGCGAAAAATCACGAGCGCGTGACGCTGGTTTGCGACCCGTCCGATTACGCCGAAATTTTATCTATGCTTCAGCGCGGCGGCATTTCATTTGACGTCAGAAAAAAACTTGCCGTCAAAGGTTTCAAATCTACGGCGCGCTATGACGCGCTCATCGCTAAATATTTGGACGCCTAAATGACAGATTCCCTTCATCTTCTTTCTTCGCTGGATGGACGCTACGCGGATTCGATTGCGCCCCTGCGCGACTACTTCTCCGAGTTTGCTTTCCTGCGCGATCGCGTCCGCGTTGAACTGGACTTTTTGTCGGCGCTTGCGAGTTCAAATTTGATTCGCCCGCTAAGCGAATCCGAATCCGCGCAATTGGATTCCATCAAAACGGAGTTCTCCACCGCCGACGCGGAATCTATTCAAGCCTTTGAGCGCGAGACTCGTCACGACGTAAAAGCCATTGAATATTTTTTGCGCGATAAATTAAAAGACACTTCATTGAACGATTTGCTTTCATGGCTTCATTATGGATTGACTTCCGAAGACGTGAACAACATCGCGCAAGCCGTTGCATTAAGAGATTCGCGTGATTCCGTTTTGCTTCCCGCTTTTGATATCTTGCTTCGGCATATTTTAGGTCTTGCCAAAACCTATCGCGCGTTGCCTATGCTCGCTCGCACACACGGACAGCCCGCCGTGCCGACCACGCTGGGCAAGGAATTTGCCGTTTATTATGCGCGCCTCAAAAAATCTCGCGATGAAATCTCGGCGCATTGTTTTGAAGCCAAGTTGACGGGCGCAGTCGGCAACTTCAACGCCTTGCAAGCCGCCTCTCCGCAAGTGGATTGGATTTCTTTCAGCGAGAAATTTATTCAAAGTTATCGCCTTGCGCCAAACTTGACGACTAATCAAATTCTCCCATACGATAATTGGTTGCGCTATTTTGATTCGTTGCGGATGGCAAATTCCATTCTGATTGATTTTTCCCAAGACGTTTGGCGTTACATCAGCGACGGTTATCTTAAACAATCTGTCGTCGCGGGCGAAGTGGGTTCTTCCACTATGCCGCAAAAAGTGAATCCCATTGACTTTGAAAACGCCGAAGGCAATCTCGGCGTTGCCAACGCGCTGTTGACTCACTACGGTCAAAAATTACCCGTCTCTCGTTTGCAACGCGACTTATCCGATTCAACGGTGCGCCGCACGTTTGGCTCTGCGCTGGGACACACTTTGCTGGCGTGGATCAACTTGGAGCGCGGCATGAAGCGCGTCGCAGCGGACGAGGATAAAATTCGCGCCGATTTGGAATCGCATTGGGAAGTTGTCAGCGAAGGCGCGCAAACTATCCTGCGCGCAGTCGGCAAAAGCGACGCGTACGAATCGCTCAAAGCGCAAACGCGCGGACGAGTCTTGACTGAGGCGGATTACAAAGCATGGGTCGCGTCATTGAACGTGGACGAATCGACTCGCGCAAAATTAAATTCGTTATCCCCATTTACCTATCTTGGTTTGGCGTTGGAATTAACAGACCGCATTACGCGCCCTCATCCCCAACCCTTTCCCCAAAGGGGAAAGGGAGTCTGAGTTCCTCTCCCTTTGGGAGAAGGCTAGGATGGGGGAGCCTTTTCTTTTCTCATATCTAAAAACATTTCCACTACTTTAGGATCAAAATGCGTCCCGCTTAACGAGCGGATGTATTTGAGCGTTTCCTCTTCCGTCCAACCTTTGCGATAGGTGCGGTCGCTGCGTAACGCGTCCCATACATCTACAATGGCGAAGAGCCGCGCCGCAAGCGGAATTTGTTCGCCTTTCAATCCGCGCGGATAGCCGCTGCCGTCCCATTTTTCGTGATGACAGTAGGGAATATCAATGGCGGGTTTGAGGTAGTCAATGGGGACGAGCATTTCGTATGCAAATCGCGGATGCTTTCTCATGATTGCCCATTCTTCATCGCTGAGTTTATCGGGCTTGAGCAAAATGGAATCAGGCACGCCCATCTTGCCGATGTCATGCAGCAACGCGCCGCGACGGATGTGGATAAGTTCCTCGTCGCCGACTCCCATCGCGCGCGCTAGTTCCATCGCCATTTCAGTGACGCGCAACGTATGCCCTTCGGTTTCTTTATCGCGCAGATCGAGCGCGTGCGACCAGCCTTCGATGGTGGCGTCGTACGCCAGCGCCAGTTCCAAATTTGAGCGTTGTATATCGTCAAAGAGCTGCGAGTTGTCAATGGCGATGGCGGTTTGCTGAGCCAGCGTTTCGAGGAAGTCTACCCACTCTGGCATGGGGTGTAAATTGGCGCGGTTGAATATTTCCAGCACGCCTTTGAGTTTGCCTTTGCTAATCAACGGCGCGGCGTAATACTCCGTAAAATTCTCGCCTGCCAATAGCGCGGCGCGTTTGAATTCAGAATCAGATTTGCGAATAGATGGAACATGAATCGCGCGGCGTTCAAGCGCGGCGCGTCCGGCGTAGCCTTCGCCGAGTCGTAAATGTGCGCCCTCAATACCGCGCGCGCGGAATCCGCTGCCTGCCGCGTAATCCAATGTTTGCAGGGTTGAGTTGAACAGCAACACATCCGCCGCGTCTACGCCGAGTTGACTGATGACTTGACTGACGACTTCGTTCAGGCTGGCGCGCAGGTCAAAGGACGACGAGATTACCATGTCTATGGTGTGCAGCGCTTGCACATTTTTCAGACGACGTTCCGTTTCTTCATGCAGGCGCAGACGGTGCAACGCGCTGCCGGTCATCTCGGCAAGCGTGTTCAATAAGCGGATTTCATTTTTGGTGAATTCGCGCTCGCTTGGCACAGAGACAAACAATATTCCAACCACCAGTTCTTGCGAGCGGATCGGAACGCACGCGCCGCCCCAGCCCGCAGGTATTTGGCTGCGCGTTTCTTCGCGCGTCAGCGGGTCGCGGGCGAAATCGCGCGTGATGTAGATTTCGCCGCTTGTAAACACTTTGCCCGCGATCCCCGTATTGAGATTTTTTTGCGGCGGAGTTGGCGCGGAAAGCCAGCCGTGCGCCATTGCCATTTTTAGCGCACTGTCGTTTTCATCCCATAATTCAATAGAGCCGCTGGTTGTATGCAATGCGCTCAACGTTTCTTCCAGCACGATTGCCAGTGTGCTGTCTTGACTTATTGCGGCGCGCATCGCAATCGAGATGCGGTTGAGCGTTCCCAATTCTTCCACATGTTGACGAGTTTCTTCAAACAGGCGGATGCGCTCCAGCGTGCTTGCGGTTTGTCCGGCGATGGTGGCGAGCAGGCGCTCGTCGTCTTCGCTGAAGGCGTTTACGTTGTGACTCTCCGCGTTGATGACTCCTAGCACGCGCCCGCCAATCGCGACGGGAACGCAAAGTTCCGAGCGCGTGAATGTATTGACTTCGAGATATTCTGTTTCGTCGCGCACATCCGCGATGCGCCGCAACTGTCCGCTGGAAGCCACTTGTCCGGCGACGCTGCCTTGCAGGGGAATCTTGGCTGAAATTTTTTCCACCGTAACTCCGCGATAGGAATAATGCGGTATGAGAAAAGCGCCGTCTTTGCTCATCAATAAAAAGCCGAAATTATCGGG
>JAVHOY010000097.1:0-3888 GCA_036170295.1 bacterium | reverse complement strand
TATAACATTTCCAGACCTCCGAGTTATAGAAAATTTGGGCGCTAAAAATTTAAGGCTCATGCTATACTTGGAGAAAATTCAAAAACTTGAGGCTATCTATGGCTGGCAAAAAACATCAGGAAATGTTGGAAAAGTACGCGGAAGCGATTGTGAAGGTCGGATTGAATCTTCGCACAGGACAGCGTTTGATTATCACGCTCGCGGCGACGCGCGGCGTTCCGCATCAGTTTGCGCCGTTGGCGCGCGAAGTTGCAAAAGCGGCTTACGCCGTCGGCGCAAAATATGTGGACGTGATCTGGGGCGATGAAGAAATGTTGCGCCTGCGCGCGCAATACGCGCCGCGCGATTCTTTTGGCGAATATTCCGACTGGCAAATAGACGCGGTTACAAAGATGATCGCAAACGGCGACGCTTTGCTTTCGATTGCGGGCGCGAACCCCGATTTGCTCGGCGGCTTGGACGCGGAAGTTGTCGGCATGATGCAGAAAACTCATCTGCAAAAATTCAGCAAGGTCGGCGAGAAAATAACGACCAACGCGATCAACTGGTGCGTAGTTGCCGCCGCAGGCGAAGCGTGGGCGCGGAAAGTTTTCCCTAAATTGACTCCCGAAAAAGCGCAAGCAAAATTGTGGAAGGCAATCTTTGAAACCACGCGCATTGATCAGCCCGATCCAATCGCCGCGTGGAAGGAACACATTCTCAAGTTAAAAGCGCGCGCAAATTATTTGCAAGCGAAACAATACAGCGCGCTGCATTACTCCGCGCGCGGCACGGATTTTACGCTCGGCTTGCCCGACGGACATAAATGGATCAGCGCGCAAACCACGGCGCAGAACGGCGTGGCGTTCACCGCGAACATGCCCACCGAGGAAGTCTTCACTTTGCCCGATAGAAATCGCGCAGATGGAGTCGTCGCGGCAACCTTCCCATTAAGTTACGGCGGCACGTTGATCGAAGATTTTCAAGTAACGTTTGAGAACGGGCGCGTTGTTAAAGTCAACGCGAAGAAGGGCGAATCGGCGTTGCAAAAATTAGTGGATACCGACGAAGGTTCGCATCGCCTCGGCGAAGTGGCGCTTGTGCCTGCCAGTTCGCCCATCGCGCAACGCGGACATCTCTTCTACAATACGTTGTTCGACGAGAACGCATCCTGTCACATTGCGATTGGACGCGCTTACCGCTTCACACTGGTTGGCGGAGAGGAATTGAACGACGAAGAATTTATGGCGCAAGGCGGAAACGTCAGCCTGAACCATGTGGACTTTATGATCGGCTCGCCGAAGATGGACATTGACGGCGTCAAGAAAGACGGCGCGCGCGAACCTGTCATGCGCGAAGGCGAATGGGCGATTGATATTTAGGCGGAGAAACCAATGGCGGTTAAACAAAAATTAGATCGCGATGAAATGCTGAAAGCGGAATTCAATTACATCGCCGACACTGCTTTTCAAGCCAACGAAGACCGATCGCGCGTCACGTCGTTTTATTTTGTCTCGACAGGTTCTTTGATCGCCGCCATTCTGGGGACGCAATTTGCGGAAGCGCAGGTGAAGAATATTTCGCTGGCGTTATCTTTGCTGTTTCTAGTCTTGACTATTCTTGGCGCGTTGACCATCGCGCAACTTGCCCGATTGCGCGCCGCGTGGCACGAATCGGTGCAAGCGATGAACCAGATCAAGGATTTTTATATCAAAGAAAATCCTGAAATTGCATCCGCGTTCAAATGGCGCATCAAATCCATACCGCCTACGGATAAACCTTATAGCATCGCAAACCTGATGGCGATTGAAGTGTCGCTGTTAGGCGCGTTGACCGCGACAGCCTCCGCATATTTTTTACTAAATTTTATTGGGAACGTCAACAATCTCGGTTGGCGGTTGGTTGTCAGTTTTTTTGTCGGCTATGCCGCGCAATGGATATTATACAAATTGTTGCTGGTTGATAATCAATAACTCACATGCCGCGCAACTACGAAAATCAATCCCCTACTGCATTTCAAAGATTGCCCGAATACAAACGCGAAGACGATTGGATCTGCGCGTTTTTGCAAGAAGCCAAAGTGGGACATATCGCCACTTCAGCGGACGGACAATCCTTCATCACGCCAAGTATGTTTTGGTATGACGAAAAACATCAGCGCATCATTTTTCACTCCAACATCGCGGGCAGAGTCCGCGCGAATATCGAACAAAATTCCAAAGTTTGCATGGAAGCCAGCGAAATGGGGAAACTGCTTCCGTCAAATGTGGCGCTGGAATTTTCAATTCAATATCGCAGCGTGATGGTATTCGGCAACGCGCAAATTATCGCCGACCCCGAAGAAGCGCGCCGCGTTTTGTATAATCTGATCAAAAAATATTTTCCAACCATGACGGCGGGCAAAGAATACCGCGAGATCACGGATAAGGAATTACGCGCCACGTCGGTTTACGCCATTCAAATCGAATCATGGAGCGGAAAAGAAAATTGGAAAGACCGCGCCGATCAAAGCGATGAATGGACCGCATTGGACGAAGATTGGTTTGACGATTTTTTTCTGCAATAGGAGAAAAGACGCCCGAAAATTTCCGCGCTGTTATCGTTGAAAAAGCGGAATAAAAAATATACGGGATTATTCTTTATGCTTGCGCAGCGTATTGCAAATAGGGGCGCGCATTTAATAACCTACCTTGAAATGAAAATTGCAATGCTCTCCTATCATACCTGTCCGCTGGCAACATTGGGCGGAAAAGACACCGGCGGAATGAACGTCTATGTCCGCGACTTGACGCGCGCGCTGGGCGCGATGGGCGTCCATGTGGACGTCTTTACGCGCTCGCAGGATGAACATGTTCCGCATGTTTTGCATGACCTCGGCTACGGCAATCGCGTGGTGCATATCGCTGCAGGTCCCGAAGAACCCAAAAGCAAAAGTATCATCACCGATTACATTCCCGAATTTGTCGAAGGCGTAAAAAAATTCGCCGCCGAAAAAAATATTCATTACGACGTCATTCACAGTCATTATTGGATGTCGGGTCTTGCGGCGGAGCAGTTGAGCGACGCATGGGGCGGGACTCCCATCGTTCACATGTTCCACACTTTGGGCGAGATGAAGAACCGCGTCGCCCGCTCGCAAGATGAACGCGCCGACGCGAATCGCCTCAACGGAGAACGTCGCGTTCTCCGCCGCGCGAATCGAATCATCGTTGCCACAATCGCTGAATTCACCCAATTAAGATTTCTGTATCGAGCCGATCAGCGCAAAATGGTTATCATCCCGCCGGGCGTGGATACGAGTCATTTTTATCCGATCCCGTCTGACGAATCTAAACAGTTTATCGGCTTGAGCCCTGAGGATCGCATGATCCTTTTTGTCGGGCGTATCGAGCCGCTTAAAGGATTGGACACGTTGATTCACGCGATGTCTTGTTTGGATCTGCATGGGCTGCCGCTTCCCGTTCACCTTGCCGTTATCGGCGGCGAACCAAATGTGATTCCCGAAAACATGTCCGATGAAATGACGCGCTTGCAAAAATTATGCGACGATTTACGCATGGGCGGCATGGTGATCTTTCTTGGCAAGCGCGGACAGGATACTCTCCCCTATTATTATTCTGCCGCTGAAATTGTGGTCATGCCATCGTTGTATGAATCCTTTGGCATGGTTGCATTGGAAGCGATGGCGTGCGGAACGCCTGTCATTGCCTCAGAAGTGGGCGGACTTGGCTATCTTGTTCAAAATGGAATTACGGGATATACGATTCCCGACAGCGACCCCGAAGCGTTGTGCGATAAACTTGCCCTGTTATTAAACGACGCGGCGCTTCATCAGAAAATGGGAGTCGCCGCCGCTGAGTATGCAAAATCCTATGCGTGGGAAATCATCGCCGCGCAAATCGCGGATGT
>JAVHOY010000096.1:11918-17117 GCA_036170295.1 bacterium | reverse complement strand
TTTTCCAGCGCGGCGAACATGACGTCGCGCATGGAGACCAACCCGACGAGTTGATCGTTTTCCACAACGGGCAAGTGGCGGATGTTATGTTGCTTCATCAATCCGATGCACTGTTCAGCGGTTGTGTCTTTTGTGACGGTGATCATCCTGCCGCTCATCACATCTTTGATCTTGGCGTCTTTTGCGTTGCGCCCTTCGATTTCGCCTTTGTAAAGATAATCGCGTTCGGTGTAGATGCCGATGATTTTTCCGCCTTCGGTAATCAAGACCGCGCCGATATGCGCCTCAGTCATTACCTTAAGCGCTTGTAAAACGGTGTCTGTGGATGCGACTGAAAAATTAGTTGAAGATTTTTTCGCTTCCAATAATTTGCGAACAGTGGTCATGGGATTCTCCTTTTCGATTCGGATTGATCTCGCTGGGCGTTCCGCTTAATCTTATTTTACCTTCATCGAACTCGTTTTGGATTTTGGATTCTCTTTGCCGCCTCAAAATTTTTATGATTATAATTTGTCTATCCACAGAGTAAAAAGGTTGATGATGTTGAATATCTTTACGCGCCATAAAATAGCCTGACCTATTTAGACACAGGCAAAAAAGAGCCGCGCACATAAAATGCGCGGCTCTTCTTTTACTCCTTCGATTAATATATCAACGGCGACGGCTGAATAATCCTACGATGAAAAGCAGAACGACCGCGCCAACGAGCGCCACAAGAAAACTGGAAAAGTTGAATCCCGTCACGCCCTGCGCGCCGAAGAAGTCCATAATATAGCCGCCGATGAAAGCGCCGACGATGCCCACGATAATATTGGCAATCGCTCCCATTTGCTTGTTCTTGCCCATAATGATGCTTGCGATCCAGCCAGCCAACGCGCCCAAAATAATCCATGCTAGAAAGTTCATTTGTGCCTCCATAGAGAATGAAATGATTATTCGACCATTTTTATTATACAGCGATTGAGTTTGCGCAGCGCGACATTTATGTCGCGTTTGGAATCTCGTATTTCTTCTGTGCTAGAATCCAATTACCTTTTATGCGCTTCACATCTCCGCTTTATCTCTTGCTGTTGCTTCTTATTCCGCTGACCGTTTATCTCGGCTGGCAGGGCGGAAAATTTCGCAACCCTGCGCGCCGACGCGAATTAATTTCCATCATCTTAAGATCCATCATTATTCTCTGTCTTGTCCTCGCTATGGCAGGATTGGAAATTATCAAAAGCGGAAATAACCTCGCGGTTGTTTTCCTCGCGGATGTTTCCGACTCGATGCCGCAGCAAGCCGTCAACAGCGAAGTGACCTACATCCGCGAGTCGCTCAAATCTATGGGCGCGGATGATAAAGCCGCCATCATTCTCTTCGGCGCGGATGCGCTCGTCGAGCGTCCCATGTCCGCGCTGAAAGAACTCGCTTCCATTACGTCTGTTCCTATCACCAATCAAACCGATCTCGCCGAAGCGATTCAACTTGGGCTGGCGCTCTTTCCATCGGGATACGCCAAGCGCATGGTGTTGCTTTCTGATGGCGCGGAAACCACTGGCGACGCGTTTACTGCCGCGAAGTTTGCTTCCGCGTCTGAAGCGCAAATTATTGTTGTGCCTTTTGTGAATACGATCAACTCCGAAGCGCTGATTACCAAAGTGGACGTCCCGACTCATTTACGCAGCGGCGAAAAATTTGATCTCAATGTTTCCATTCAATCCAATCAACCGATGCGCGCTGTGGTGCGCGTGTTGGCGAAAAATGAAATCTTATATGAAGGAACGCATGAACTTCACAAGGGAACGCAAACTTTAAGTCTGCCGCTTACCGCGCAAGCGCCGGGCTTTGTTAGTTATCAAGTGCAGATCGCGCCTGAACATGATCTGTATTATCAAAATAATCGGCTGGATACTTTCTCGCAGGTCGAAGGTCCGCCGCGTGTGTTGGTGGTCGCGCCGTTAGCAGGCGAGACCTTGC
Organism: bacterium; assembly: GCA_036170295.1. Taxonomy (GTDB): domain Bacteria; phylum Chloroflexota; class Anaerolineae; order Anaerolineales; family Villigracilaceae; genus Villigracilis. Next base: position 15,158 of record JAVHOY010000096.1, on the reverse strand, counting down.
CCGGCGGCGAGATTCGTCCCGACGAGTCATCTTTGCTTGTAAGCGCGTTAAGCGCGGCAGGCTTCGATGTAAAAATTCTCGCGCCGACTTTACTTCCCGCTGATCTTCCTTCGCTCGCGCAATATAACTCCGTCGTGTTGGTGGATGTCCCCGCGCGCGAGTTGAGTCAAAATCAAATGGAAGCGCTGCGCTCGTATGTGCGCGATCTCGGCGGCGGATTAGTCGCGGTGGGCGGTCCCACCAGTTATGGAGTCGGCGGCTATTATGGGACTCCGCTTGAAGATGCGCTGCCCGTCAACATGCAAATCAAAGACGAAAAGCGCCGTCCGCAATTGACGCTGGTTTTTATCATTGACCATTCGGGCAGCATGGGCGAAACCAGCGGCGGCGTGATGAAACTTGAACTTGCCAAACAAGCCGTTGCGCGTTCAATTGAAATGTTGTTTCCCAATGACCGCGTCGGCGTGATCGCATTTGACGATACCGCCAGTTGGGTCGTGCCGATTGCCGCGCTGGAAGACCCCGCAAATATAACCAGCAGAGTCGCGGGCATTCAAATCGGCGGCGGCACGGATATTTACGCGGGCTTGCTTGCTATGTCCAAAGTGTTGCCGAGCGATCCCGCAAAAGTGAAGCATGTGATTCTGCTCACCGACGGCGGCGCGGATATTACCGGCATTCCGCAATTGGTGGATAAGTTATATAAAGAAAGCGGCGTCACGCTTTCAACGGTGGGCGTTGGCAACGACGCCGCGCCGTTTTTGAAAGACCTCGCCACGCTCGGCGGCGGACGTTATCACTTCACCAATAACGCGGGCAGTATTCCAAGCATCTTCACCGAAGAGACCACGCTTGCCACGCGCGCTTATATTGTCGAAGAATCATTTTTCCCAACGCTGGTAAATTCATCGCCGATACTTTCCAATATAAAAGAAGTTCCGCAGTTGCGTGGTTACGTCGCGTCCAGCGCTAAAGACCTGGCGCAAGTGATTCTCGAATCGCCGAAACACGATCCCATTCTTGCGACTTGGCAATATGGGTTGGGAAAATCCGTCGCGTTTACTTCCGACGCGACGGGGCGCTGGGCGCGCGATTGGGCGCGTTCCGAAATCTTCGCAACTTTTTGGGCGCAAGCGGTGCGTTACACCATCAATGATTCGCTCAACAACGCGCTGCAAATGACAATTGAATCTCACGGCGAGAAAGCGAGCGTCACGCTTGACGCGCGCGACGCGAGCGGTAATTTTCTCAACGCGTATCAAATCCAAGCGAACATCATCGCGCCCAATGGCGAAGCGCAAACGGCTACGTTTACGCAAGTTGCGCCGGGACGTTATCAATCTGAGTTTATTCCAAAAGAACAAGGCGTTTATTTAATTCATTTTTCGGGGACGACTGACCACGCGGGGAATCCCGCTCCCATAGCGGAGACGACAGGCTGGGCTTTATCCTATTCGCCGGAATATCAACGCATCGCTCCCGACCCCGATTTGCTTCTGCGCCTCTCGGAAGTTTCCAACGGTCAGGTTGCTTCGCCCAATCCAGCGGACATTTTTTTACATAACTTGAAAGCCACGCGAGCATCTCAACCCATCGCGCCGCTGTTGATTCTCATCGCCGCATTACTTTTCCCGTTTGACGTCGCCGTCCGCAGATTGATTATTACGCGATACGACATGATTCGTTTTAGAGAATGGATCGCGCAAAAATTACCTTCGCAAAAATTACAGCCTGCGCAGCAAGCGACCAACCCGCGCATGGAGTCGTTGAAGCGAGCCAAGAGTCGAGTGCGCGCCGTTGCGCCCGAACAAATTGAAATAAAAGAAACGCCTGTTGCAGCGCAAGTTGTCGAGACGCAGAAAATAGAAACGCCGCCTGCGCCAAACGAATCCACTACGTCCGCTTTGTTGGCGCGGAAGAAAAATCGAAGGAAATAAAAAACGTCTCCAGCGCTGGAGACGTTTTTTATAAGAATTTACAGCGCGACATTTATGTCGCGCTGCGAAGACTCTTTATTTCACCGTAAAGGCGACTGTGGCGTTAAGGACGCCGTTGAAATACACTTCCACTTTATAACTTCCAACGGGCCATTCGCCTTTGGGCGCGTCCATATAAAAATTGATGTTGTAGGAGCCGTCTTCTTCGATGGGAAGTTTTGACTCGTCAATTAGGTCGCCAGAGGTATAGCCTTCCACTTGATCTACATACCATTTGGATGTGACTTCGTTGCCTTTCACGCCGTTGGAAAGATCGCCGACAACGTAAATGGTTTCTGATGGGCTGAACTCTGTGGCTACGGTTGCGCCGTCTTTATCTTTTGCGCTGCGGACGTTGTCAAGCGTTGGCTCGCCAATCGCAAAATTACAAGCCAGCGTAGAGGCGATCAACGCAAGAACCGCGAGCAGGATCGAAAATTTAGATTTCATTTCACATTCTCCTTTGGTTTAAGATTTGCGGATTATATGTTAAGCCCGCAAGAAACCTCTCCCCAATTGGGACTATTCAATCTCAATGTAAATGCGCTTATTGATCGCGCCTTTGCTTTTGTAATCCACCACTTTTATTTTACCAACTTCGGAGGTGTTCATAACATGGGTGCCGCCGTCGGCTTGCAAGTCGAGTCCCACAATTTCCACAGTGCGGATTCGCGTAATTCCTTCGGGCAGCAAATTGATCTTTGTGCGAATCAAATCAGGAATTTGGAAAGCCTCGTCGCGCGGAAGAATTTTGACGCGGATTTCGCGCGCTTGACTCACTTCCAAATTAACCGCCGCTTCAATCTCGCGGACTAATTCTCCGCGCATGGTTTCAAATTCAAAATCCATTCTGCCTTTGAGCGGCTCCATATCGCCGCCAGTGACCTTCGCGCCGTAATCGCGGAAAACCACTCCGCAGAGAATGTGCATCGCGGTGTGCGTCCGCATCAATTTGTGGCGACGCGACCAATCCAAAATTCCAGTCGCGGTTAAATTTACGGCGGGCAGTTCCGCGTCGCCGCCAAGATAATGAAGAACGTCGTCGCCTTGCTTCTTGACTTTTTCTACGCGGTAGGAAATTCCCGCGACTTCGAGCGTTCCAAAATCGCAGGGTTGACCTCCGCCGCCGGGATAGAACGCGGAGCGATCCAGCGCAACGGCGCGAGTTTGAGCGTCTGCCATTTTAATGGCGGCGGAAAACTCTTTGAGGTAAGCGTCGGTTTGGTAAAGGAGTTCAGTCATGCGGCGATTATACCCGCGCGCG